>JANTHR010000020.1 GCA_024762315.1 Sulfurovum sp. | reverse complement strand
AATAATGGCATACTGCACTTTGATCTCAGGCTGTATCTGCCGTACAAAATGAAATTTCAAACTCAGATTCTTGAGCAGATAGGGAATAGCGACTGCTTTGACAAGGATAGTAGCAGCACCTGTGATAAGCATTGCCCTGTCATCAAGTTCCTGTCCTATCAGCAACGCCAAAATACCCAGGATCATCGAATTAAGCGAATACCAGAGTATCAGGCGGTAGAGCCTTGAGGTAAACAGCGCAACGATCAGCGTTGCCAAAAAAAGTCCGATCAGAAAGTCAACCATAGCTCCTACGCTCCCAATACATAAAATGTGATTAACGACAAAAAGGCGAAGACAATAGCGATCCCCAGCAGATTAGGCACCTTAAAGAGTCTCAGTTTTGCCGTATTGACCTCGATCAGAGCCACCGCAGCGGCAATGACAAACAGTTTGACAATAAAAAGTCCCAAAGCAATCGGTGCGGTGTACTGCAGACCAAAAGGCATAAAGAGGGAAGCGAACAAAGAGGCAAAGATGACAAATTTAACCGAGGCTGCCGATTCGATGATCGCCAGATAAACACCCGTAAGATCAAGGATCATCGCCTCATGTACCATGGTCAGTTCCAAATGTGTTTCAGGGTTGTCCACGGGAATACGCCCATTCTCCGCGATCAGCAAAATGAAAAAACTGATAGCGGCGAAGAGAAAACTCGCCATATGCTCTTTGGGAAAATGCTCTGCCAGATTGACCCCTGCCTGCCCGACACCCAGATCACCCGCCATCATGGAGACCGAGAAAACCGTCAGGACCATGGCAGGTTCCACCAGTGCAGAGATGAACGCTTCACGCGAACTTCCCATACCGCCGAATGCACTGGCACTGTCCAGTCCCAGCAGCATCAGAAAGAATGTAGAGAGTGCGATCAGGCCCGTAATGGTAAAGGCATCCACAAAACTGACATAAAAAGCACTATGCACCACCGGAGGCAAAAAGAAAAGTGTCACCAGCAGAGGCGAGAGTACCAGAAAAGGGGCCGCTCTGGTCATGGCACTCGACTCCGAAGAGATCACCGTCTCTTTGTGCATCAGTTTGGCAAAATTCCGATACCCCTGAAAAAGCGAAACAGGTTTTTTGTACAGAAGCAGCATCTTAAGCGCTTTGATGAAATCAAGCAACACGGGAGCAAGCAGCAGCAATACCACAATAGTCAACACATAAGCGATCATCTCTTCTCTCCTATGATCAGTACTTTAATCGATATGATCATGACAGTTCCCTCAAGCACCAGCGTTGCCCAGGAAAAATCATGTGCGAAGATACGGTAACTGAAAAGCACGGTCAGGATCAGATTGAAGATCATCGCGGCATAGCGTGTCTGCTCGAAATGGGAGAGACGGTAAACCCAGTAACTGGTAAAATTGGCGGCTTTCCCCACAGAAGTATAAAGGGTAGTTTCAAAAAGCGGTTTGACATGTACTTCATAGTGGGAATCACTGAATTTGCTTTGGTGTCCGGCGATATTCTTTTTAAAAAAGTGCTCGTCGGGCCTGTAGAGCCAGTTGAAAAATCTTCGTATCGGTCCGGCAAACCCTGTAGCGGAATATTGTGTACGCGCAGACGTTTTGTAACCGCACGCCCAGGTACGGTGTACGCGTTCTTTGACTTTCAATGTTTTATAGGCGAACATCAACAGTGCCGTGACTCCCAGCAGTGCCGCAAGCAGTATGAGAGGAGAAACCACACCGCCATTCAATTCGACAGCGTGCATATGCCATATCCCCTCAGGGAAGATCTTTGTATAGACAGAGAGATGTCCCAAGCCCAGAAGGGCCTTGTCAAACCATTGTATATACAACGGCGTAAACAGCATCAGTGAGACCACCGCCAGTGCCATGAGTATCATTCCCCAACGCATCAGAAAATTGACTTCATGGGCATGTTTGGCATTGCTGCTTCGGTGCAGGCCAAGAAAGGTAATGCCGTAAGCCTTGACAAAACAGGCAATCGCCAGTCCGCCTGTCATTGCCAGGGCAAAAATGGCAAAGGGAATTGCCAGTTTCAAAGACATATTGTCAAGATGACTTGAGCCAAGCATGGACTGAAAGATCATCCATTCACTCAAAAAACCGTTGGTCGGGGGCAAGGCCGAAATAGAAATGGAAGCAAGCAGAAAAGTCAGTGCCGTTACAGGCATACTTTTTATCAGTCCGCCGTATTTTTCTATGTTCTTTGTATGTGTCTGATGCAGCACTGCCCCCGCCCCCATAAAAAGCAGCGATTTAAAACTCATATGGTTAAAGGTGTGAAAAAGTGCGGCAATAAAGGCGAACGAACTCAAGGTTTTCAACCCCATACTGTCAAAGATCATTCCCATCCCAAACCCCATAAGGATAATACCGATATTTTCAATGGAGTGGTTTGCCAGCAACGCTTTGATATCGTGCTCACTGAGTGCATAGAGTACCCCGATCAGCGAAGAAAGCGAACCGATAACAAGGATAAGCACACCCCACTCCAGCGGCCACGGGTAGAGTACATCGAACAGAAAGCGGAACAGTCCGTAAATGGCTACTTTGAGCATCACGCCGCTCATCAGCGCCGAGACAGGCGAAGGCGCTTCGGGGTGCGCATAAGGCAGCCAAACATGCAGCGGTACGGCACCGGCTTTGCTTAAAAAACCCAGTATCATAAAGAAAAAAAGCAGTGTCGGATAGGCAAACCGTGAAGCAACACCATGCATGGCAGCAAAACCAAGCTCCAGATCGCCATCTGTCACGATGAGAAAGAAGAGCAGGAGGAACACAAAACCGAAATGGGTCATGAAAAAGTAGAACTTTGCCGCATCGATGGTCTTTTTCTCTTTGGCTTCAGTGAGGATCAGCTGCCAGCTTGCCAGACTCATTAATTCCCAGAAGAGCAAAAAGACCAGAGCATTGGCAGAGACCACTACGCCAAGCATTGAAAGGATAAACGTAAAATAATGAAGCTGGTAGTGCCCTTTTCTCTCAATGTGGGGGAGGTAGCCCGTTGAATAAAAAAGATTGGGTATGGCGCCTAAAAGTATGAGGGCCACAAAGACCAGTGAAAGCGTGTCAAACTGAAACATTGGGGTTTCGCTCCAAAACAATGTCGTATATACGGGTTCGGTGGGAGTTCCATCGGACGAAGAGGGCTGGATAAGTCCTAAAATATTTTCGGAATTATACTCCCATAGTCCTTAAGAAAACTTCTGTTTAAGATTTTGGATTATAATAGAGGTATGTCAACATCCTCACTGCTTCTTTATATCTTTCTGGGTGTTACTGCACTGGCCTATATGACTTATGGGAAATCGCAGAGAAATGCCATCGCTCTTTTCTGCGGCATAGGTTTAGCGGCATTGCCCTATTTCAACCTGGATATGTGGGTCATTGTTTTGCTCTCTTTGCTTGTGATGGCTTTGCCTTTTTGTATACGTATATAAATCCTTTTGATGCGTATCAATCCATAAAGGGACAGGAAAAGATACAATATTTAATCAGTATAAATAAAAAGGAGTCAACGTATGGATGTCAAACACTACTACAATCCTAACGGGGAAGAGATACTCGATGAAAAGATCTATGGCGGTTCCCCAACGGGTTTCGTCGACTTCAACCGTTCCAAGTACCGGTGGGACTCCAATATTTATGACCTGATGAACGCCAATACCTGGTTTCCTTCCGAAGTCAATACCTCAACCGAAAAAAAGAACTTCGAAGCACTGACCGACAACGAACAGGCCATCTACAAAATGACCTTTGCGCAACTCAGCTTCAACGACTCCGCACAGGAAGAGTACCTCAGTGACTTCAGACGGCTGGCGAACAACCGTCTGGTCAAAGCGGTACTCTCATTACAGATCATGCAGGAGGTGAACCACTCCAAATCCTATGCCGTACTGCTCGATGCCTGCGGGAATTCCGAAGAGGTCTTCAACCTGTACAAGTACGATGCTGCGCTGAACAAGAAGAACCAACAGGTAGCCGAACAGTTCGCACGCTACATCGACGGGGGCTCTGCGGACAAGATGCTGCTCTCCGCCATGGCAAGCGTGAACCTCGAGGGGATCTACTTCCTGCTCGGCTTCTCCTACATCTACCTGCTCGGAGACAAAGTACCCGGTGCACGCGACATGATCAAGTTCATCGCCAGAGATGAGCTCAACACCCACCTACCGCTCTTTGCGAACATCTTCAAAACTATCAAAAAAGAGAACGACATCACAACATCCACCATCGATGCGGCGTACAAGATGATAGAGGATGCCGTCAAGATCGAACTGGAGTACGGGCATTACCTGCTTGACCAGTTCCCTATTATGGGCGTCACGCACGAATTGATGGAGCAGACCGTTTACAACTATGCCAACGACCGCCTCAAAAAGATAGGGCTTGATCCCATTTTTGACGAGAGTGCAACGACCTATCTTCAGAAGCTGGTCACCAAACACCTGGAGATGAACGAGGTCAAGAGCAATTTCTTTGAGAGCAACGTCTCCAACTATGCCAAATCAAGCATTGACCTGAACGACTTTTAACCATTTACGCCTATTTTTCCAACGCGGCGGCAGCATCAAGTTTCTCATTGTCAATATAGAGCACTACGCGCGTCTGCCCCTCTTCCTCTGTACGCAGTTTATCGTATAATCTTTGTATCTCTATCTTTTTTTCTCTGGCAACCGGTTCCCTGACCGACTTGTACTCCACAGGCTTTCCATTCTTAATCACAGTTGAGACATGTGCATAAACCCAATAGTATCCACCGTCTTTACGCAGATTCTTTACGTAGCCCTCCCACATCTGGCCTCTTTGAAGTGTCTCCCACAGATCCCTGAAGGTCGATTTTGGCATATCGGGATGCCTAATGACATTATGGGGCTTTCCAATGAGTTCTTCGGGCTTGTAGCCTGAGATTTCCGCAAATGTCTCATTGACGTACGTGATCTTCCCTGTAAAATCCGTACGGGAAACGATCAGCTCATCTTCGGGCACATCCGTTTCAATAAACATATCAAATGTAGTCTGCATCTTTTTTCCTTTATTATTGGAATATTATCTATTGATTATAGCATGTAGGAAATGCTATTTTACTGATGTACATCATCTACTTCTTCACTCTTTTTGCCTATAATTTATTATGAATTTTTTACCCTATCTTAAATGTGTCGGCACCGGCCCCAAACGTAACCGTGATCTCAGCAAAGAGGAGATGAAGACCGTTATACGGGCTTTCCTGAAAAAAGAAGTTATCCCCGAACAGATTGCAGCATTCATGCTGGGCTGGAGGGTCAAAGGTGAGAGCATCGACGAATTTTCCGGGGCCATAGAGGTCTTTGACGAGTTCATTAAACATGACCCCCTTCCAAATTCCATCGAGTTCGGCTACCCTTATGACGGGAAAGTAAAGAATCCCTATCTGCTTTTGTTGACCGCACAGTATCTGCAGAAGTTCGATGTCATGCTATCGCTTCATGGTGGACTTCTGCAGCCGGCCAAAGGCGGAATCACGCTCAAAGAGGTATGTGACAACACTCCCCTGCCCGCCAATGTCCGTTTCTATAACAGAAAAGAGTATTTTCCGGAACTCTACGAATTTAGTGATATCAGGGCAAAACTGGGATTAAGAAGCTCTTTCAATACCATCGAAAAACTTTTGGGTATCACCCAAAGCGAGACAGCCATCATCGGTGCCTTCCACAAACCCTTCATCGAAAAATACATCGCACTCTACAAAGACCGCTACAAAAAGCTTATCATTATCAAAGGCAATGAAGGTACGCCGGAGATATTCAGCAAATGCAGCATTACCGTTGTAGAGAATGATGAAGTAACAGAAATAAAAGTCGATCCCGGAGCATTTGGCATTGCCTATTCAAAATCCAGAGAACCTATTACTCTCGAGAGATCTCTCCAACTTACACAGAATCCCAGTGACGAACTGTTAAAACTGGCCAAACTCAATGCAGCTGTCATTTTGTTTTTAGTTGGGAAAGTCAAAACTATTGAAGAAGGAATGCTAGATTTAAAAAGTCAGATCAGACTATAGATTTTCAATATAATTTTGGATCTTTTCTGAACTGATCTCTTTTCCATAAAGTGGCTCTCTCAAAAAAAGCTCCCTCTCACTGTCCATAAAAAAAAGTGTCGGGAATACAGTCGTATAATACATCTCTATGGGATAACTCTTGCTTCCCTCATATGTCACTATAACTGCAACTGTCTTCTCATTGATCATATCTACATACGGTTGATCCATAAAACTGTTTTTAATAATTTTATTCGAAAGGGTTGAATTTCTTTTAACCACAAGTACAAGAAGGGGTTTGCGTTCTTTGAGTGCTTTTTGATGGGCAATGTCGTAGTCTCCCAGCCAATTGACAAAATTAGCCGAAACAATGAGCGGTAACAGCCAAAGCCACAGGAGCTTTAACAGCTGTTTATGCATAGCTTATTTTTTATCTTCCGACTGATAGAGGAAAATACCCGATGGGTGTTTCACCTGAAAGATCTCTCTTTCCAAGAACCATTCATCCGTATTGAGCACATTGACCTGATTGGCATCATTGACAGAAACATACAATTCAGGATATTTTTGTGACCATCTAACATGAAGAACTTTCCCTTTAAATGTGAATGTTTTAATGATCTTCAATGTTTTTGTATCCAATATCTGAATAGTCGGAAAATCTTTTCCCGAATAGGTCACCGCCAGATACTTTTTATTTGGGCTGAGTGATGTAAATACGGGGAGCCCCTGTGTTTCAACATTTTTAATGAATTTAAAATTATTGTCATAGACCATTACGGCATTGTCACCCACGGCTGGAATGAAGGTTCTGTCATCACTGAGTGACCAGAAACCGAAATGCGGTACTTTCAGCACAGGTTTGTTGTCTTCTGCCGTGACTTTGATCTCAGAGTATTCCATTTTATCCAGATCGATGACACCAAAAGCTTTACTCAGGAAGAAACCCACAATGTACGTATTGTCCTTGATCATCGCATCAAAAGGCATCTTTCCTACTTTAAACTCTTTATATCTCTTGAATTTGGGTGCCCCTTTCCCTGCATTTTCATCTTTGAGCACGGTTACCTTGTCATTGTCCATCTGTGCAAAGATGATCATATCCTTATAGATCTTGATACCCACATTCTTTGAACCGGTGACGATCTTGTCAATGGGTTTAAGGTCGCGTGTCAGGATATCGACGGATTTGTCATCGTAGTTGGCCACGGCAACATAATTCTTGCCTACGACAAACCCGATAGCCGACTTGCTCGTTTTGTACTCTGCTTCTACTTTTTCCGTTTTAGGGTCGAACTTCACCACAAATCCGTCACGACTTATCAAATAGGCATCATCCCCATCAAACTTGATGATCCCGTGGTTCATGTTGTGCATATTTTCCATATGTCTTTTAGCAAGTCCATCTTCAATAACGGCAACCGACTCACTTTCACGCTCTACGACAAAATATTTTTCCTTCGCACTTAACGCAGTCGAGAAAAAAGTTGTTCCCAGAAGAAAAACAGATAAGAGATATTTCATTGATTCATCCTTTCATAATTGACACTATTGTACTTCAAACTCACCAACAGAGAGTTGACACCCGTCAATTTCTAAAATTTTTTCCAGAAAGTTCAGCTGAAAAGTAAGAATACCGTCTAATAAATGAGGAAAGCAGGTTGGCTTCATCCAAATCCCTAACAGATATGAGGAGGTCTATTTTCTCCAGGTTGAGCATCTGAAAGGTTTTCGGGTTCCCAATATCACCATGGACAAACATGACATCTATATCTTCATCCAGTTTGTTGAGCTTGGCAGATATCTTTGTCTATGACCACAGCATTATCTTGGCAGGTAGATGTTTGGGTAAGACCGTACCCTACTGTTCCCCCTCCGGCTATCATAATATCCATTTTGGTCTTCTTTTAAAAAAGCATACTCTCTTAAAACTTTAAAATCTCCTGTTTAATAAGCTCTGGCTCCAACAGACTTTTGTCTTCAAGGTCTATGGCCCTTGCACAATCGCTTTTGGCCAGTTGTACATACAAAGAGACTGTAATGACGTCGCCTTTTTCAAGAGAGGGGATACCATACTGTAGTACTTTTGTCTCTTTGGCATCGAGGTTGTATACACTGCCCTCTGTCGCTGTAGCAGGGACGATTATTTTTTTACCATCTTGTTTGAAACTGTAGGCAAAATACCCCTGTTCATCTTCAGCAGGATCAGACTTGTAGTTTGTCCAAATGCCTTTTCCCTTTCTCATTATTTCTATTTTTATGAATTTGGCACGTGCAGGCTGGATAATAAGCGGATGCTCCATTTTATTGGTCAAAGTCACTTCCAGCTTACTATTTTTGGCAGAGATGCTTATCTCTACACCCGTTTTCCTGAATGCTTTGTCATAGATACCAAGAAACCTGTGGCTGGCATGGTGCCCTCTGGCTCGCTTGTCCATTTTTTCTGCACCACCCTCTACCTCAGGCATATGGCACTTAATACACCCAAGGCTCTCTTGTTTTGTATCCATAGCTCTAAAAATGGTGACATTATTGTCATTGAGTTTATGAGAATGACACCCCATACAGACTTTTTTTGCATAAACAGGATTGGAAACAGAGGAGTGTTTATCACTGTCATCCGGATTTACCAATCTGCCATAAAGCGTGGGTTTGTAATGTTCTGCCTGTCTTGCTTTGGTGTTTATGTTGAATTTGTGTGACGTTTTGACATAAGCTATAGTGTGACAAAAATAACATGATATTGCATCGGTGTGGGTTTTGTTGCTTTTATCCGGTCTGGCTTCACCCGAAATAAGCTCTTTAAGATTATTTGCCATAGGCATATGGCAGGTGGCGCAAGCATATTTTGTATTGTCTGCGGCATTCGCTATTTTTCGGTGCAGTTCATCATTAAAATAACTTTTGGAGTGCATCGAATTCTGATATTCATCATAAATACCTTCATGACACTCTTTACATGAATGATTATCCAAATATTTTGCCTGAAGCAAGGAGATAAAGAGCAACACGAATATCATAGATTTTTTCATAGAAAAGAAGCCTTGGTAACTTATTGAAGTGATCCAAAGATCATCTCAATAAGTTACCCTCCCCGGAAAGGGAGAGTAAAAAAATATCAATTAAGCACCTGGAACGTGTTGTCTGTGCTCAACTGAGTAGGTAAACGTAGGTGTTGTCAAGTTTTCAATATACTTCACAAATTTACCTGTTTCAGACTCGTAAATACCGATTCTGCCAGTTGTCCACTCAGAGATCATTGTCCATTTACCATGGTTTGCAGGCTCAGCGTGAAGCAGTCTTGGCTGCACAGGGTTTTTCACCGCAGCACCCACTTTAGCTGGCATGGGCAAGATTTTTTCTTTTCCGAATGCTTTTTCATTCACGGCCACTTTCTCATGCTGTGTTGCATCCCACTCCTGAAGTACTTTTTTCGTTTTCACATCGATCAATTGACCTTTAGTTTTACCGACTTTAATGATTCTGTCAGTCTCAAGTGTCTCTTTATTGATCAAGTGAACTTCATTATACTTGTCCGGTTTACCAAGTACACAGTCAGACCAGATCCAAGGCGTATGCTCACCGGTACCGACAAAGAGACCACCACCTGCAGTTTCGATCTTTTTAACCACTTTCCAACTTGGAGATTCCCAGATAACAACAGAACCGAAGTTCATAGAGTTAGTAGCGTTAAGCTGTTTACCCATTTTTTTGTTGAACCAAGATGAACCTTGACCTGGATGTGGCTTAGACTTTTTACCTGTATGTACTTTTGCAGCAAGTGTTTTGGTCTTGAAGTCAACAATACCCATAAGGTCTGAACCCTGAGAAGCGATCTGGAAATATCTACCATAATCTTCACCCTCATTCTCGTTCAAGAAACAGTCATGGAGGATCTTACCGATGTTTGGAATATCTCCAACGATCGGGAAACCTTCTTTAGAATAATCGATGATATAGGTATGTCCTGCATCTTTCAATGCCATTGCAAAGTATGGTCCATATGGTGTATCTGCAATACCTGCAACTCTTGATGGCCCGATTTGTCCGTCAGGATCGATAACACGGCTTGTATCATAGACTTTAAGGGGCTCTAACGTATGTGCATCACACAGTACTGCACCACCAGGATTATAGTTACCTGCCAAGATATATTTACCATCTGGAGATACGGCAAGACCACGAGACTCCTGCCCCACCTGAACAGTAGCAAGCGCTGGTTGTCCCGGAGCTGCGATATCAAACATCGTCAACTTGCCTGAACGAGAAATAGAGTATGCATATCTAGGATCTTTCTTGTTGGTCACTGTTACGTGAACTGCAAATCCAGCTTTGTGACGAGAAAGTACTTTACCTGTTGTCGAATCAATAAAGTCAACCAAAGAAGCATCTCTTTCCGTTGCAAACGTAATGTCTCTTACATCTTTAACATCTGCTGCTTTTGGATATTTTTTAGCCAATGCCTCTCTATCAGCCAATTTTGTCCATGATTTATGTACTTCATCGAAATCAAGTGTCAACTCAACTGTATTTTTCCAGTCCATCAACCAATCAACCATACCAGAAGCATCATCTGCTGAGAATGTAGAGTTCCATGCAGGCATCGCTGTATTTTCTCTACCATTTAAAATGGTTTCAGCCAAGAACTCCCTGCTTTTCTTCTTCAATGCTTTAGGTCTAAGGTCTGATCCCACACCACCTTGGTGGATAGGTCCGTGACACCCTTGACACTCCTTCTCATACTTCTGTGCAAAATCCATGTTTGAAGTACCAGCTATTGCCATTGTTGCAACAAAACTTGTAGCTGCTGCCAAACTTAAAATTTTATTTAGTTTCATTCTTTCTCCTTTAATATCTATTGAATTAACTTGTTTTTTAAGCTGATCCAGATAAAATCGCGAGTCTTATTTTAAGACAACTCACACACATTTTGAGGACTCTACCCAGTCCTCATGTTCTCTCTTCACCAATACCAATTTAAACAAATTGTACTTTATAGTGTAACATTTATTTACTTAAGTAAATTATATGATAATCATCATTTTTTTTGATGATATACTTATTTATTCAATCTTTTCTTTTCACTGAAATAGATCCAAAACATAGGTAAAATAATTACCGTATGTAGAAAGATCGTCAGTGTCAATGGACCTTGATTGAGCCAGCCAAAAAAACTTGGCACAACATCTGTAAATTGTTCAAATAACATTTTTTCTCCTTTAAATTAAATGGAGGGAAGTCCCTCCATCTTCTTAAGCTTCTACCGCTTGTGCTTTTTTAGCTTGAGAACCTATGGTCAATAGATCCCATACCAGGTAAATGAACCCTACGAATGTCATCACACCCATGATAGTTCTCCAAATCTGTGCCTGCACATACCAAGGCAGGTCCTGTGCAACAAAGAATGCATTCCAGCCACCACCAAGTTCGGCTCTCTCAACAAGCACTTGCTCGTAACCTGCTATGGTCAACGCTATTGTCATACCAACCACACCGAATGTGATCAGGAAGATCGCCATTTTGGATTTGAATGTTGCTCTCATCATTTTGACACCATAAGCATATTGAACACCCAGATATATCATCCCGATAAGGATCGTTGCATACGCACCGAAGAATGCAAGGTGGCCGTGGGCTGCAGTAAACTGCGTTCCGTGCGTATAAATGTTTACCTGTGGCAATGTATGGAAGAATCCCCATATACCGGCACCAAGGAAGTTACCGAATGCATTGGTGACGATCCATGCCAACGCAGGACTATTATTGTTGACCGAACCTTGCTTGCCTTGGGCATGAGCAATACCCTGCTCTTTACCCCAGTCATAGAGGACATGAACAAACATCGCTACCAACGGAACAGGCTCAAGTGCCGAGAAGAGTGCACCGATCTCCCACCAGTACTCAGGTGTACCGATCCAGAAGTAGTGGTGACCAAGACCAAGAATACCTGAACCAAAAAGCATCAGTACTTCGATCCACAGCCACATTTCAACTATTTCTCTTTTAGCACCGATAATCTTGATAAGCGCATACGCTGCCAATGTACCTACAAATACTTCCCAAGTTGCTTCAACCCAAAGGTGTATGACCCACCACCACCAGTATTGATCCATTGAAATGTTATCTGTAAAGAACATACCTGCCAAATAAAGACCGGCAAGTGCCATCAGGTTAGCAACCATAACGGTCATGATCCCTGTTTTCTGTCCTTTCATATAGGTTGCAAATACATTCCAGTAAAAAATAAGTACGACAACAACAATACCGATATCGGCCCATCTTGGCGCTTCCAGGTATTCTCTACCTTCGTTGATCAGCCAGATAGTCGCTTCTGAACCGGAACCTACCTGAATAAAGATATAAACAAGTACAACGACTGTTACAGCCAAAGTAAGAACCCAGAAAGCCAACTTACCAAGACCAATAGCTACACCTTCATGTCCTGTCTCGTCAGAGAGCATAAAGTAGACCGAACCGATCATGGCATAAAGCATCCAAACTACCAGTGCATTTATATGCACCATTCTGGCTACTGAAAAATCAAACAGTTCGAACAAGAATCCAGGAACCAAAAATTGTATTGCAGCAATAAGTCCCATCAGAAGCTGTGCACCAAAGAGTATGATAGCTACTCTAAAATACATCATTCCTAATTCTTTTCCTTTATTGCCCGCAAATTCATTTGTTTTAATACTAGTGAGCATTTGTGCCTCCTGCTTTGAATTGATCAACAGTTTTCGAGAAGTTTCTTGGGAAACCGTTGGTATCGATACTACTCATATGTTTGAGGAAAGCTACCAATCCTTTTGCTTCATCTGCAGTAATACCGAGATTTGGCATCATACGTGCATGCGTAGGATACTGTGATGGATGCTGCAGGAATTCAGCCATGGCCTCCTCTACAGTACTTTTCCCCGTCATACCCTGAAGTGGTCCGCCATTTTGCCAAGCAGGATCCAACCATGCTTTTGTAAGATCCGGTGCAAAATATGCACCATTTCCTAAAAGCGTATGACAGTTCATACAGTTTTTTGCCTGAGAAGTCAGCTTACCAAGGTGTAACAGGTCTGCTGCTTCTTTAGCACTCCACTCTTTTCCAAAGAATGGTTGTTTCTCACCAATAACCGGTACCTCATGCCCTCTTTTTGCATCCATTTTGTAATCAATATGATAATTAATCACTGTGGCTGCCGGTACCCTTTTGGTTACCCCGTTCTTAAGATCTGCATCTGTACCCATACTGATCTGTCCAAGCGTATCAAAGGTAAGCCAGATAAGCAAAATCGCTGCAAATCCTGTTACCCATGCTGCCGAACGACGCCAAAATGGTATACTGGTCCAAACCGAAACATTTTTGTTAGCCATGTGTCCTCCTTTAATTTGTATCTTCTACAATTTCATCTGCATCTTCATATCTTGCATCCCCGGCACTAATTAAATAAAAATAGAGATGGGGAATGAAAAGATATGCCAACATGGTAACCATCAATACTTTCGTCGTAAAGTGATTACTTTGGATCAGCACAGCAAAATCATATAAGAAGTAAGTTTGTAATGCCCAAAACAGATACCCTACAGGCATCCATTTTTTAGAAAAATACCCCATTTTGGAGAGAGTAATGATTGCTGCATACCCTACTCCAAAAACTAGTACCAGTGTTGACTCTATAAAGATAGGCAAAAATTGATCTAGCGCTATCTCAGGACGTGTTATCAACGGTTCTATCATAATGTCTCCTGTTGGTTGTCTATTTACTGAAAGGATCAAAGCCTTAGAGCATAGCAGTATTATGACAGTTTAGAAATGTGTTAGGATTGACATATATCAAGAAAATAGATAAAAACAATAGAATCGGATGTATAAGTTAAGCAATTATACTAGTTATGGTTGTATAAAGAAAAAGTTATAGTTATATCGTAAAGTACTATTTTACGATACATCTTGCAGAAAAAAATGGTCTTGAATAGTTAGGGGATACAAAATTATCGCCCTCTAAAGACCAACCCTTGGATTTTTGAATATAGACGCTCTGTGCTACTTTTCGTTGCATTCTACTTTCACAGATAATAGGCTGATCCTGTTCAAATGCACTTTTGACCTCTTCCATTCTGTCTGTAGTGATCTTATAGTGTGATCCAACCATCACGGCAATCACAAGTGATACCCACAAAAGTCCTTTTTTCCAGGCACCCTTTGCCATAAACGGACGCGTGGAGACAAAAAGGGTAATAAGCAGTATGATACCTCCAAGTATAAGGTATGCTCCTTCGAGATATAAAAAATTTTTCACCATTAATGTGCCCCTGATCTACATATTGAAATATTATTTTACTCCGGGGTCCGGATTGCACAATGGTAACACAGTTTAACATTGAGACTATTGATGTTTATCAAGCTATTTTCAGTCAAAAGGCTCTATACTAGCATAAATTAATTACGAGGCCACAAATGAATTCCCTTAAAAAATATCTTCCTATTGCACTCTTCTTGGGATTTTTACTCTTTGGTCTTGATGCCTTTCTTCAAAGTAAACCAAGTCCAAAAAATGAACGTGTTTATAAAACAGTACAAAAATATAGCCCTTTTTATCTGGATAAACGTTTTGGCGGACTACAGATCCTGAGTAAAGAAGATCCTGAGTTTAAGGAAAAACCCAATAATATGACTCTATTCAAGGAATTTGAACGACTCGAACGTGAGTGGGGCAAAAAACATCTTAAAATAGAAAACAATCAACTTATTATAGTCGATAATAATGGTTCACAACTCTCTGCCCTTCCTCTTCAAAGCAATGAAGAGATCGGCTTTATACATCGATACTACGGGATATGATTTATGCAGGACATTGTACTTACACTCGTTTTTTCCATTGTCATGCTGGTATTTGTCGCATTCCCTTCAATGAAGATCATAGAATGGGCAGAAGATAAATTTAATGTTCCTGCAAAATGGCATAATCCTCTTCTCATTTTTACGACCATTCTCCTTGCACTCATGATCGGTCTCTTCCTTCGATACGCATAACCGACTATTAACAACAATTTAGCTAGAATATTTCATTAATTTTGGCATGCAGGTATGCATGCTTTGGAGTAGAACTATGAATAAAGCCAAATATATCTGGATGGATGGTGAACTTACACCCTGGGATGATGCAAAAGTACATGTACTCACACATACACTACACTACGGTAACGGTGCCATAGAAGGAACCAAGGCCTACAAAACAGTGGATGGAAGATGTGCCATTTTTAAATTAAAAGAGCACACACAAAGACTTTTAAACTCATCTAAAATGACTTTGATGGATGTACCTTTTACGCTTGAAGAACTCAAAGCTGCACAAGTAAGACTTTTACAGGAGAATAAGCTCTTTGAGGGTGCATACATCAGACCATTGGTTTACCTTGGTTATGGTGTTATGGGACTGTATCATAAAGATGCTCCGGTCAACGTTTCCATCTCTGCGTGGGAATGGGGGGCATATCTCGGTGAAGAGGGACTTAAAAAAGGGGTAAGAGTAAAGATCGCATCTATGACAAGAACCCCGAACACTTCAGGTATGGGAAAAGCCAAAGCCGTAGCAAACTATCTTAACTCTCAAATGGCGAAATTTGAAGCTGTTGAAGCAGGCTATGATGAAGCTTTGCTTAGAGATGACCAGGGGTATATTGCCGAAGCATCCGGTGCTGCTTTCTTTATGGTCAGAGATGGGGTACTTATTTCTCCTCCCAGCGACAACACCTTAGAGTCCATCACGCAACAAACTGTAATAGACCTGGCAAAAGACATGGGCATAGAGGTAGTTAGAAGACGTGTCACACGTGAAGAGATTTACATAGCAGATGAGGCATTCTTTACAGGAACAGCGGCAGAGGTAACACCTATACGGGAAGTAGATGCGCGTATCATTGGTACCGGCTCCCGTGGGCCTATGACCGAGAAATTACAAACAGCATACTTTGATGTAGTTGCAGGGAAGAATCCTGACTACATCCAACACTTAACATATATAAATTAAAGGATTTTCATGCCAGCAGACATGAATGACTATTTCAAGAAAAAAAAACCGAGTAGCAGCTCAAATAACACCAACAATACCAATCGTGGCGGAGGAAGCAATTTTGAGAGCCCTTTCAACAATATGCCAAAAAGTATACCTGTATGGCTTATTTTTATCGCAGCTCTAGCATTTGCATTTTTTATTTTCAAACCATTTACCATTATTAACTCCGGTGAAGTAGGAATTAAAGTAACCACCGGTAAATTTGAAGAAAAACCTTTGGGAGCAGGATTACACTTTTATATTCCACTGTTTCAGAAGATCATCCCGGTCAATACACGTATCAGACTGATCACTTACAGCAATGACGTCTCTACAGAGCTTGGAGACAGGTATAAAAAATTTGAAGGCGGGCTGAGAAGGAACAGAGCCATTCCTGTACTGGACAAAAGAGGTTTAACCGTCAACATAGACCTTGCAGTACAGTACAGCCTCAAACCGGAATCTGCTCCTGCTACCATAGAAAAATGGGGTGCAAGCTGGGAAGAGAAAATCATCAACTCCAAGGTAAGGGAAGTTGTTCGTGATGTAGTAGGACAATATACTGCAGAACAACTCCCGGAAATGAGAAATGAGATCGCTTCAGCCATACAGACCAAAGTAAGACAAAGAGTGGAAGCGCTGCCGAACCAGCCTGTGATACTCTCTTCCGTAGAACTTAGAAATATCGTTCTTCCTCCAAAGATCAAAGAGAAGATAGAACAGGTTCAAGCAGCTAAACAGGATGTAACTATTGCAGAACAGGAAAAAGAAAAAGCAAAACAGCAGGCACAAAAAGCTGCCGAAGTAGCACGCGGTGTTGCGGAAAAAAACCGTATTGAAGCACAGGGTGAAGCAGATAAGATCCGTATTGAAGCAGAAGAACAGGCTAAAGCAAATAAACTGATCTCAAATTCTTTAACACCTTCTCTCATCCAATTGGAGCAGATTAAAACACAGGCAAAGTTCAATGAAGCACTTAAAGTGAACAAAGATGCACAGATATTCCTTACCCCTGGCGGGGCAGTACCTAACATTTGGGTAGATGCAAAAGGTAAAGAACAAAAAGCCATTTCTGCAGAGCAATAAAAAACATAGGGTGTTGTGCCCTCACAACACCTTTACCATTGGTGCTGTACCTTTACAGCACCCTACATTGGAGAAGTTATCATGACCATAGACTGGAACAAAACCCCCCTCATCCCTGCCATTGCACAGGATGCAGAGACAAACGAAGTACTCATGCTTGCCTATATGAATGAAGAAGCCTATAATCTCACACTCAACACAGGCTATGCACATTACTTCAGCCGAAGCAAACAGCGTATCTGGAAAAAGGGAGAGAGTTCCGGACATACACAGGAAGTCAAAGATGTACTGCTCGACTGTGATGCAGACACCGTGATACTGAAGATAAAACAGAACGGCGTTGCCTGTCATACCGGAAGAAAAAGCTGTTTCTTTACCTCTGTGATGCAGGAAAAGGTCATTCTGGACAAAGAGGTCGATACTGATGCCATCTATGGCGTAGTGGACACGCTGTACCATACTATTTTGGAAAGAAAAAACGCCCCAAAAGAACAGAAATCATGGACAAAAAAACTGCTTGATGACAAAGAATTAATGCTCAGCAAGATCCGTGAAGAGTCAGAAGAGGTCTGTGTTGCTATTGACAGGGAAAGTGACGAACAGGTTATCTACGAAGCAGCAGATCTGCTCTACCATACCCTCGTTGGACTCGGATACAGAGAGATCTCTCCTGATCGGGTCAAACAGGAACTCGCTCGTCGTTTCGGTATGTCAGGGATAGAAGAGAAAGAGAATCGAAAGAAATAGGTGAAAATCTCTCCAGAACACCATCTTGTGTTTCAAACATAGTGCGCTGAGGAGGCAGCACCCTGCAGCTGATGCCCTAGCACCCGCCGGCACATCCCGGACTCTCGGCACTTCCGCCTGCAAAATAGTCCCCGTCAAAACTGACCAGCGAATAGTTTCTGTCAGTCCCGAGAGACTCTTTCAACCCCTCTATGGACAAAAAGCCGAGCGAATCGGCACCGATCTTTTCGGCTATCTCTTCGGGCGTATAGGAAGTAGAGATAAGCTCCTGTTTCGTTGGTGTATCGATACCGTACCGACAGGGGTATTTGATCTCCGGTGCCGCGATACGCATATGTACCTCTTTGGCTCCCGCCTCCTTTAACATTCTGACAATCTGCTTTGACGTGGTACCGCGTACCAGAGAATCATCAATGATCGCTACCCTTTTCCCCCGGATCAAATGTTTGATGGGAGAGAGTTTCATTTTTACCTTGAGATCTCTAATCTCCTGTGTAGGCTCAATAAATGTCCTGCCTACATAGTGGTTACGTACAATCCCCATTTCAAAAGGCACACCCAGTCCATCTGCAAAGCCTCTGGCGGCAGCCACACCCGAATCGGGTACCGGCAGTACCAGATCAACATCAGCCGGTGTCTCTTTAGCCAACTGTCTTCCCATCTGCAGGCGTTTCTGATAAACATTTTTCCCATCGATGATAGAATCAGGTCTTGCAAAATAGATATACTCAAACGCACAGGGATGATAATCAGGTTCAAATATCTGTTCTGAATGAGGCTCTTTCCCCTCTTCAAAGATCAGCATTTCTCCGGGCCTGACATCACGTATGAACTCTGCCCCGACAAGGTCAAATGCACAGGTCTCTGACGCAACGATCCATCCGCCGTCTTTGAGCCTGCCAAGACTGAGCGGACGAATACCGAAACGGTCACGTATCACGAACATTTTGGAACGACTCTGAATTGCCAGACAGTAGGCACCCTCGATTTTATATATCATATCTTTGATCCGGTCGACCAGTGCACCATTCTGGCTTTTGGCGATAAGGTGAATGATATTCTCTGTATCCATATCGGTCTGAAAAATAGCTCCACGGTCAATCAGTCTACTGCGCACTTCGTTTTTATTGACGAGATTTCCATTATGCACTATAGAGATCTCGCCCAATTTATATTTAGCAAATACAGGTTGTGCATCTCCTGCTGATTCACTTCCTGCGGTAGAATAACGATTATGTCCTACAGCACAGGTGCCGTCAAGACTGTCAAGTGTTGCCTGGGAGAAAACATCGGAAACCATACCACGTTTTTTATACACAGCAATATGTTCACCATTGCTTGTAGAAATACCTGTAGCCTCCTGGCCGCGATGCTGCATCGCAAAGAGAGAATAGTAGGCTACCGTAGAAGCTTTTTTTGCACCGAATACACCGACAATTGCACACATATTAAATTCCTAAACAATCATTAATCGAATAAAGACCGCTCTTCTGGTCTACCAGCCATTTCGCCGCTCTGATAGCACCTTTGGAGAAGGTCTCTCTGCTGGTTGCCGTGTGGTTAAGCTCCAGGAATTCACCATCATTGTAGAAACCGACCGTGTGGCGACCGACAATGTCACCACCGCGCAGTGCCATCACAGCGATCTCATCTTTGGTTCTTGCACCAATCTGTCCATCACGTCCACTTACACGTACATCATCCAAGTCCAGTCCGCGCCCTTTGGCTGCAAATTCACCCAGTGTGAGCGCTGTACCGCTTGGTGCATCTACCTTATGTCTGTGATGCTGTTCAACGATCTCTATGTCAAAATCCTTAAGAGTTGCAGATACTTGCTCAACCAGTTGCTTAAGCAATGCAATACCTGCAGACATATTTGATGCATAAAGAACCGGCATCTCTTTTGAAGCTTCTGTTAAAAGATTTTGTTGATGTGCCGTAAATCCGGTAGTTGCAATGACCAATGGTGTAGGGTTCTTCAAAGCTGCTTCGCAAAGCTCTTGTGTCGCCACAGGCGCAGAGAAGTCTATAATCACATCACACGCCTCAAGCAATGCCTCCATACTGTTTGTAACTAGTACATCATTAGGAATATTTGTTTTCAACTCGTCAAATACATGCAATCCACTCAGTGTCAATGTCTCATCTTCAAGTATGTTTTTAATGAGATGCTCACCCATTCTTCCTGTACTGCCTACTATACCAACTTTTGCCATTACTGTTGCTCCTGAATATATGAAATTACCTGCAGTGCCGCTACCGAACCGTCACCTGCTGCTGAAACAACCTGTTTTGGTGCTTCAATACGCATATCACCTGCTGTGTAGAGTCCGGGGATAGATGTTTTCATGGAAAGATCTACAATAACTTGTCCCCAGTCGTTCATTTCGCAAATGAACTTGTCATTCTCGTCTCGCAAAACACTGTTATTCACATCATGTCCTACAAAAACAAAAAGTCCCGTATTGTCCATCTGTATGATCTCATTAGTTTTGACATTGCGTATTTTTACGCCTGCCAGCCCCATAGTATCACCAAATGCCTCTTCTATGACAGAGTCTGTAATAAGATGGATATTCTCTTTTCTCATTACCCTGTCCAATGTCTGAGGGGTTGCCCTGAATTCGTCTCTTCTGTGTACGACATAGACATCTGAACAGATATTTGAGAGGTAAAATGCCTCTTCAAGTGCTGTATCTCCCCCTCCTACAACGGTCACCGGCTTGTCTTTATAAAAGAACCCGTCACAAGTGGCACAAGTACTCACACCTTTTCCGAAAAACTCATCTTCACCTTTGAATCCCGCACGTTTAGGCACTGACCCCGTACAGACAATAGCTGTTTTGGCCTCTACCTGCTCTCCGCCTTCAAGTGTAATGGTAAAATGTTCACCCGTTTTGGCAACACGTTCTACCTTTTTCATCTCATGCTTGAGACCGAAATGAAAACACTGTTCCTGCCATGTATCCATAAAATCCATACCTGTTTTCGTATGGTCAAAAAACCCCGGATAGTTCTCTATTTCAGAACTTTGGGTGATCTGCCCACCAGGCATTCCCATTTCAAACATAGTTACATTCTTTAATCCGCCACGTGTTGCATACAGCCCTGCAGTTAAACCTGCCGGTCCGCCACCGACTATTGCACAATCTAACATTTTGAATCCTTAAAATTTTTAAACAAATAATTACTGAAATTATACACTTTAAATACTTGCTTAATAATTTTTATGAGAAATGTATGAAGGAAGGAGAGTGACGGGAAGTGCATCTTCCCGACTATGCTGCAACTTATAGTTGTGCGTTGATTTTTTCTGCAAAGGCATCTTTAGAAGCTGCACCTACCATTTGATCTACTACTTCACCATCTTTAAAGAAAAGAATCGCAGGGATCGATCTGATTCCGTATTTTACTGCCAAGTCTTGCTGCTCATCAGTATTTACTTTAGCGATCGTCGCTTTTCCTTCAAACTCTTCAGCCAACTCTTCAACTACCGGAGCGATCATTCTACAAGGTCCACACCATGGAGCCCAGAAGTCTACCATTGTTACACCCTCTTTTACAGTCGCATCGAAGTTCTCTGCTGTCAATTCTACATATTTTGCCATTTTTAGATCCTTTACATGTTTGTTTTGAAAATTATATCTTAATTTCACTAACGATTTATAGCTTATATTTATTATTTTGTCAACTATTTCCAACTCTGTTGCAAAATATATACTTATTATGTGGAAATAGTGTGTAGCGGCACTTCATCATACTCTGCAGATCGTGTACCTTCTATTGCTTTATTGCTGCACCCTTTGACGGTATAGACAAAGGATATCTTCGGCTCATCCGTACTGTTCCTGTTGGCTCTATGCAGCAGTTTGCAGTGAAAAAGGACTACATCCCCTTTCTGCAGCGGGTGACACACTTTCCCTCCAATGACCCCTTGGTTCTCCTCAAAACTGTCTGAAAAGTACTCTTTATCATCAAATTGTGACGGAGCAAAGTCCATTTTATGGCTACCCGGAATAAATTCAAGCACGCCATTCTCTCCGTTCTCTTCATCCAAAGCCAGCCATACACTCACAAGATTGTCATTTTCAAAGTGCCAGTAGCGGAAATCCTGATGCCATCTGGTCTCGGTAGAGGTATGGGGCATTTTAGTCATAATGGAATTGTGATGGGCAATGGTAATGGTCGGATTTTCTCCGAGTATCTGCTTGAGGATGGGACGTATCTTTTCATTCTCCATCCAGTGCCTGAAGACAATATCGCGGTGATAGACCTGTCTGAGGCGGCGCACCGTCACATGTGTCTCAAAAAGATGTGCTTTCCCATCCGAGATGAGCTTACGCTCTTCTTTGCTCTTGCCGACATACTCCAACTCTGTTTCGATCGGCGGTACTTTATGTTTCAGGTGCGCTTTGGCAATATCCCTGATGGTATCGCAGAGCTCAGGATCTGCAAACTGGGGCAAACGCAAAAAGCCGTCGCGGCTGAACTGTTCCAATTGTATTTCTGAAAGTATCATAAGGCTGTCTTTATAAAATAATTAGAAGTCATTATAGCGTAACATTCTCAATAAATTCAACTTCTTCCCTCCGGATAATGAGGGCATCTATTGAAAAGGGAATATCGACCCCTTTACTCTTCATGTAATAGTGTGCAGAGTTGATCACTTTCCTAAGCTTGGCAGGCGTGACATTATAAATAGGGTCAAAACTCTCAGATTTTCCGCTTTTGACTTCTATAAAATGGAGCACATCATCTTTCTGGGCAATGATGTCGATCTCCCCTAGTTTTCTGGCGAAGTAATTCCGTTCGATGACAATAAAACCTTCCTGCTCCAGGAACAGGGTAGCCAGATCCTCGCTTTTATCACCAAAAACCTTTGGCAGTTCTCTCATCTTAGGAGCAGGCTACCTCATCGCCTACGGGAACAACATTAACCTTGACCGATTTGAATCTTGCCGTCATTATCAACTCATCACACTCATCCCCAAAAAGCGTGTTGATGCGGCTCTTGGCATGGTGGAACGTACAAAAGAGTGTTTTTGTTCTCACTTTATCCGTATATTTTACATTCAGGGCTTCACTCTCTCCATACTCACTTTTCAAGATGACCATATCCCCAAACTTATTCTCATCTTCAAGTGGGGCAAGCAGTATGTCTTCATCATATTTGGTATCAAGTTTGGAACTTCTTTTGGTCTGGGCGGCATTATTATAGTGTGCCAGCGTACGACCCGTGGTAAGATAGTACCCTTCAAGCGAGTCATCATAGAACTTCTTCTGCAGTATCTCCTGTACCATTCCTCTGGGCTCATACTGTTTATAGACATATTTTCCAAGCCCGTCCTCTGTACGAAAATCCAACAGATGGAGTATAGGCGTATCTTCATGATAGATCGGCCACTGCATCCCTCTTTTTCTGTGCCTCTCAAGCCTGTAGTAATCCGCACCCGAAAATCTTCTTGGTGCAACTTCACGCACTTCGTTCCATACATCTTCAGAACTCTCAAAGTTAAAGTTGTCCCCATCTCCAAGCTTCTGGGCCATCTGCGTCAAAACCTCCCAGTCATCCGGCAGATCTGATTTGACCAGGGGCTGGGAAAGATGCAGTCTTCGCATGGCATTCACATAGACCCCTGTCTTTTCATAGGCTGAACGTACCCCTATAACAATATCTGCATACTGGGTAATGTCAGTCATAAAAAGCTCTTGGACCATAAGAAAATCAAGCTGTTCTATTGCTTGGTCTATTTTATTCAGATTCGGATGGATATGTGTAATATCCTCCCCCATTGCAAGCAAGCCTTTAATACGCCCTGCAATCATCGCATCTATCAGTTGCGGCGTCATCAGTCCTTCTACCTTGGGCTTCTGGTAATCGGGTGCGAAATAGGGAAGGCATCCCATATCACACGCTCCCTGCACATTGTTCTGTCCGCGCAGCGGCATGAGCCCTGCTCCAGTCTTACCAACGTTCCCTGTCATCAGCGCCAGATGGGTAATAGCCATAACGGCGTAAGAGCCGTCCAGGTGCTCGGTAATGCCCAGTCCCCAGAAGATCATTGATTTTTTGACGGCATACTCTCTGGCAATATTGGGGATCATCTTTGCAAGATATTCATACCCCTCCACCTCTTTGAAAAAGGAAGGGTCTGCATAGGGGTCGTTCAGTATTTTTTCCTTGAATTCCTCAAAACCTTTGGTACGGTTGCTGATGAAGCTCTCATCATACAGCTCTTCGTCTATGATCACATAGGCCATCATATTGAGAATAAGAAGATTCGCTTCATAAGGGATGACGCAGTTGTGTTTGGCCAAACGTGCCAGTTTTGTTTCGCGTACATCAATGACAGCCAGATTATTGTGTTTTTTTGCCATATCGACGATACGGTTGGCAATAATAGGGTGTGCCTCCATGGTATTGGAGCCGATGACCACCATGAACTCCGTCTCATAAATATCATTGTAGGGGTTCGTGGCCGCTCCCTCGCCTATGGTTGCCCTCATTCCCTTGAGACTGGGAGAGTGGCAGACACGTGCACAGTTGTCTACATGTGGAGAATCCATCGTTTCACGGCAGAACTTCTGGAAGGCATAGGCAGATTCACAGGAAGTTCTTGCTCCGCCAATGGCACAGAAACTGTCACTGCCGTGCTTCTCTTTGATCTCGGAGAGCTTCATGGCAGCGATCGTGGTTGCCGTATCGAGATCACAGGTCATATAGTCGCTGTCAAATTCAGAGAGTTTCGAAGCGAACTGTTGCTGAATATGAGGGTTTTTCTCTAAAAACGCTTTTTTGATCCGAGGCTCGCGTATACGGTCTTTGGCATCTACGAAGTCATATCCGTATTTACCCTTGATGCAGAGTTTTCCTTCTGAAACCACTCCATCCTTCTGTGCAAATATTTTGATGATCTTGTTGTTCTCTACCACCCCGGTGATGTCACACCCGACACCACAGTAGGTGCAGACACTTTCTATCTCTTCGCGTTCATATTTCTTTGTCATCGTATGCCTTTACAGTCAAAATGCTTCTTTTTTACAAAATAAGAGTAAATTTATCCTATTTAGACTTAAATTAACGTTTTTTTAAGCCATTTGGGTTATTGTTGGGAACTATTATATCAAAAAGGATAAACATGTTTACAATTACTGTAGAAAAAGAGTGCGGATGTTTCCGCAAAAGCGACTTTACGAACAATGTCTCTTTTGAGACCAAAGATGATGCCCTCATAGAGGCAATGAAAATGGTAAAACACATGAACGAAGCGTTCTGCAACAAACATGAATTCAGGCTTGAAGAAGACGGACAGAAATTCGATATCTTCGTAGCGGAAAAACCAAAAGCTCACTCAGGATGCTGCGGTGGGGGACACTGTAGCTAATCTCAGCCATTTGGCTGATTGGGATGCAAAATTGAAAAATGGTGTGTGAATACGCACCCTCCATCAATCACACAAAGTGTGCCTGTCATTCCGAACGACCTTGAAAGCGAAGCGATTCGAGAGGAATGACGATTTTTTTGCTTCGTTTTTTTCTAAAAAAAATGAAGAGAGAAACAACACCTCAGCCTAATCGCTCAAGGAAATTTTCAAAACTAATTTATCAAATGGTGCTGTCGGGAGACAGTACCCTACATTACTTGAAGTTCCCAAACGTCAAAGGCGCTTTGAGATCTTCCATCTGCTTGACCAGGGCGATCACCCCCTGAAGATCATCTATCTTCTTCCCGCTAACACGTATCTCATCCCCCTGGATGGAAGGCGTGACCTTCAACTTGGCATCTTTTATCGCCTTAACGATCTTCTTTGCCTCGTCTTTTTCAATGCTGTCGACGATACGGTAAACCACCTTCACATTTCCACCGCTGATTCCTTCGGTCTTGACCTCATCAAGCGATTTTGGAGAAAGTCCGCGTTTGATCATTTTGGAGATGACAATATCTTTGAGTGCATCTATCTTGCTGTCACTGGAACTGGAAAGGTTGAGTACTTTTGCTTTTTCATTCAACTCTATCTCTACCATGATGCCCTTGAAATCGAAACGCGTACTCACCTCTTTTTTTGCCTGCTCGATGGCATTTTTCATCTCCATCATGTCTAGCTTGGCAGATATATCAAAATAGTGCTCTTTTGCCATTGTTTCTCCTTACTTCTCTATCCTCATCATCGCGATCTCTCCATGTACCACAGCGAGTTTGCCAAGCGCTTTGATCGCATCCTGCATCTTGCTCTCCTGTGTCTTGTGCGTGGTAAAAAGAAGTTTGGC
>JANTHR010000019.1 GCA_024762315.1 Sulfurovum sp. | reverse complement strand
CAGCGGTTACCAACGGGGCCCACGGTACGGTCGTGATCAACCCTGACGGAACACTCACCTATACCCCTGCGGCCAACTGGAGCGGAAACGACAGCTTCGGCTATACCGTCACCAGCGGGGGCATGACAGAGAGTGCCACGGTGAACGTGACAGTGAATGCCGTAGATGATACAACCACTGTAAGCGG
This sequence comes from Sulfurovum sp., assembly GCA_024762315.1. Classification (GTDB taxonomy): domain Bacteria; phylum Campylobacterota; class Campylobacteria; order Campylobacterales; family Sulfurovaceae; genus Sulfurovum. The sequence continues at coordinate 26,693 of JANTHR010000019.1, read as the reverse complement.
AGATACTTCAGGACGTGGCAATGAGGATACCGCTATCACCGGCACACTCTTGGCTACAGATGCCGATGGTCTGAGCGACGGTACAGTATTCTCCGTAACCGGAAACCCTGCACACGGAACTGCAAGCATAGATGCAGCCAGTGGTGCATGGAGCTATACCCCAACAGCCGACTACAACGGAAGCGACGGCTTTACCGTCACCATCACCGATGATACGGGCAACACAGCCACCCAGGTGATCACCCTGGTGGTCGACTCTGTCACCGATATACAAAACGATATCCAGAGTACCAATGAGGACACAGATGATGATTTTGCTGAGGAAGAGACTCAGAATGTTACAGAACCTCTCGTCTTAACAGGTAATCTTGATAACGGAAACAATGAAGTGATGCAAGAAGAACCTGATCATGAAAATGAGAGTGTAAGCATTAATATTCTTGAAGAGGTTGATCTTGATTCCCTTGATGAAGTATTGAATATCAATGAACCGACGATAACTATTTCGAGTAATCCAATAAAGCCTGATACGGATATGACTCCTCGATCACTGTTTCTGGAACCGATCAATTTGGATTCACAGCTCATGGATGTGATCAATGAGAATAGCCAATCCGATAATTTTCATGCAGATATGGAAAAGATGTATCGAGATATAGACCAGATGGCGGAAAAAGAACAGGATAAAAACACATTTGTTGCAGAAATGGCTACCGGGGTCACACTCTCTCTTACTGCCGGGTTTGTGGCATGGCTACTGCGTTCCGGAGCTTTACTCGCAAGTTTCTTCACCACAATGCCTATGTGGCGTTATTTTGACCCTGTTCCAATTATTTCTGATTCTGAGGATGAAGAGAAGCCGGATCCTGTGAATGAAGCACCGAAAGTATCTGAAAACATAGAAGATATGTTTGAAAAAGAAAAATAGAATAATAAAAGGAGCAAAATAGTATGCCAAGTATTTCACCGATTTTTCGAATTACTTTCGGAGTATTGCTGTTGACGATCAGCCTGTTGCTCATTGGAGATATTCTGGGGTTTGTGCCTAACCAGGAAGCATCAGAGATCAATGCGCGAAAAAGCATGGCGGAGTCACTGGCGGTCCATGTTTCATCCGATATCGGTGAAAATCGTATAAAGAGTGCGGAAGATCTGTTAAGTACTATTGTCAAACGCAATAAACAGATACAGTCTGTAGCACTTGTGAGCAAAACCGGTCATACCATTATGCAAAGTGACAACCACCAACAGTACTGGGGCGACAAAGAAGGTGAAAATTCTACCCCTACACATATGCAGGTTCCTATCTATGCAGCACAGAAACGCTGGGGAACACTGCAGGTAAAATTTGCCCCGTTAGGCAGTCAGTGGAGTGAACTGTTCGCGGGCCGCTCTTTTTTTACGATGATCGTATTTATAGTTGTTGCCGGATTTGGACTGTACTGGTTGTTTCTAAGGCGTGTATTGAGTGAGTTGGATCCCAAATCAGTAGTACCTGAACGGGTGCGCTCTGCATTGGATATATTGGCTGAAGGCCTAGTGATGTTAGATACCAGTGAACGTATTATTTTTACCAACAATGCATTTAAAAAGAAATCCGGTTTCTTGGATGTGGAACTTATAGGAAAACGCTTTTCGAGTTTGCCCTGGGACATGGAAAGCCATACCTTGTTGTCCGGAAAAGAAAAATTACCTTGGAATATGTTACTCGAAACGGGAGAGATACCCCCTGTAGGATATTTAAAATTGAAGACACGTACACAGGGAACCTTGACTTTTGATATTAATACCACACCTATTAAAGCACCGGATCAGAAAATCAAAGGTGTGATCGTCACCATAGACGATATAACGGAGCTGGAGAGAAAAAATAAAGATCTAAACCATCTTCTGGATAGACTGAAAAAAAGTCAAGAGGAGATCAGTCGTCAAAATGTGATTCTGCATGAATTGGCTACACACGATCCTTTAACCCATCTTTTGAACAGACGCTCATTGCTTGAAGGAATGGAAAACTTGTTGGCAGAAGCACGCTATCAAAATAGTGAGTTGAGCTGTATGATGGTGGATATAGATTTCTTTAAATCAGTGAATGATAATTTTGGACATTCGGCAGGAGACACGGTCATACAGACAATTGCGGAAATACTTCGCTCATCGGTACGTTCCGAAGATATCATCGGACGTTACGGCGGTGAAGAATTTGTTATCGTATTGCCGGGGGTGGATGAACCTTCAGCTTTAAAGATCGCGGAAAAAATACGTTTGACCATAGCCAATAGAGAGTTTGACGGAATGCTTGAAAATTTAAAAGTTACTTCCTGTTTAGGCGTTAGCAGTACAGAATCCGGTGAGTGGGTAGGAGACAAGCTGATAGATCATGCGGATCAGGCACTTTATATTGCAAAGCAGTCCGGACGTAACCGTGTAGTATGCTATAGGGAAAAACAAAAGGATCAGACCGGTATGCCGATACAGACAAAAGATGCAGGCAAAGAGCATACATTGCAAACAGTTGAATCTAAACCTGCAGTATCTGAGAGTGTAACACAAGTACAATATACAACAAGGTCTGCAGCACTATCATCCAGTACGTTTGAACTAACAGAAGATCTATCCCGTACAGTCATTCTGGACCGGATGAACCAAGCACAGAGATTGGCACAGCGTAACAGGACCAACCTTTCAGTTTTGAGTATTTTTATCGATACGATACAGCGGACAAACAATACCATGGGGTATGCCATGGCAGAAAAATTGAAAAGAATCGCTTATGAACGTTTAACTGGTATTTTTCGTTCATCGGATTCAATTTTACCTGAAGCCGGGACAGGCAAGAGTATGAGTTTGTCACGTTCGTCCGACAGTGAGTTTACAGCTATTCTCTCAGGCATAGATCATGTCGAAGATACCACCTGGGCAATTTTTCGTATGCTTAAGGAGCTTTCTGTACCTGTAGATATTGACGGCAATGAACTTGTTATGACCGCCAATATAGGTGTGGGTGTTTATCCTGTTGACGGAGAAGATGCTGAAACACTGCTCTCCAACTCAAAAATGGCGCTCTATAAGGCGATTGAAAAAGGTAGAGGAGAATACCTTTTTTATAATAAAGAAATGAACCATCTTTCCAAACTTTCGTTAAAAATTGAAAGTCAGCTACATCAAGCCATAGAAAAAGAAGAGCTTTATCTCAATTACCAGCCTATCGTGAACATGGAAACAGGGCGGATAGAAAAATTTGAAGCGCTTCTGCGTTGGAAACATCCGGAATTTGGTTTGGTTTCACCTGCGACATTTATTGAGATCGCCGAACATGCCGGTATTATTAAATCCATTGGCAAGTGGGTTATTCAAAGAGCGGTTCGACAATTAAAAACATGGCATAACAACGGACATTCCCATCTTTTAATGTCAATCAATCTGTCAGCCGTACAGTTTCATCAGACACACCTTGCAGATGATATTATTGAGATTGTTGATCAAGAAGGAGTTTCTCCCCAGTCAATTGTATTTGAATTAACCGAAACAGTTTTACTAAAAAGTGTTGATCATGTCAGAAAAATTATTTTTCAATTACACGAAGCAGGATTTGGTTTTGCTTTGGATGATTTCGGTACAGGGTATTCCTCGCTTGAACACCTTCATAAATTTCCAATTCAGTGGATAAAGATCGATAAGTCCTTTATGGATGATTTTCCAAGTGATGTTCATGCTGTTTCAATTGTAAGTGGTCTTATCGGTCTTTCTCACAACTTGGGTATGCATGTTATTACAGAAGGTATTGAAAATGAATCCCAGCTATTGATACTGCGTAATTTAAAATGTGATGAAGCGCAGGGATACCTGTTGAGCAGACCTTTGTCAGGGACAGATGCTACAATCTTTCTCGATACAACAGGCAGCCATAGAATGATAAGAAAAATAAATGCTTCACAAGATGTGCCTGCAAAGGAGTTAGACAGTAGATCAGTTGTTGAGATATTAAATACACCCCCAGTGTAAAACAAAGGGGGCATGGAGAGGTTATTTTTACCTTGATTCCCATCGTATTTTTGTAAATATATCAATGAACGAATGCGCTTCTTTGGGCTTGTTCATAGTATTCTTTTGGGCTTTTTTGGGAAGATCTTTATGCCTTTTTTCAGGGCTGCTGACCTTTTTTGCCAAGTGCTTACTCTGAGAGTGATACTGTTCTTTCGGCCTATCTGTCTGTGTGGCTGTGGGGAGTTTTTCAAGTGAGGAATCATTTTTGATATAGGTATGTCCTGGGTTGAGCCCTACACGTCGGTAATAGTTCTTTTGGCTACCCATGATGGCCGGGATCGTCAAACCCATTGCGTGCATGATCCTGTATTTGGAAAGAAGAAGGGCATATTTTGCATCAGTAAGTTGATCTTCGGCTCTTTTCAGATCATTTTCCGTAGAGATGAGATCCAGCAACGAACGTTTCCCCAGCGTATATTCCTTATGATACAGTGTCAGGGTTTTTTGGCTTTGGTTATGGTATTGCTGTAAAAAAGGTATTTGGTCTTTTGCCAGTTCATAGGAATTCCATGAGAGGTCTACGCTTTCAGTGACCTGTCTTTTTAAATCATCGACAAGGGACACTTCCTGATCCATTTTACTTAGAGTTTTGAGTTTTTTTGCTTCATCGGCACCACCACGATATAGATTGTAGCTAAGTATGATCAAGCCCTGGGTACGGTCATCTGTGCCGATGAATTCATTATAGTTCTTGTTATAGCTTTGGCTTAACTCAACATCTATTTCAGGATAAAACGCACTTTTGCTTTCATGGTAGAGTGCCTCAGCACCTTTGATATTGTATTTTCCTGCAAGCACTGAAGGGCTGTATTCAAGCGCATATAGCTCTGCTTTTTGGCGGTTTTCAGGCAGCTTCAGGCTGAAATTCACCGGCTCTAGACTTTTTGGATCTATTGCTATGCCTGCCACTCTTCTAAAAGTGTACCGGGCGTTTGCAAGTTTGCTTTCCTGCAGTAACATATTTGATCTTGCCAGAGATAAAGCAGCATCTGCCTTGCTTAGCTCGGAAAATGTGGTCAACCCTGCATCATAGGTATTTTTTACTTTTTGATAGATCGTTCTGGTATGCTGTACATTGCGTTTACTGTTTCCTAAAAGTGCTTTTTCCTTTTGCAGATTAATGTATGCGTCCACTGTCTGAAGCGCCACATCATTCACCTTGTCAAGATAGCTGTATGCCGCAGCAAGAGCATGCATTTTCCGGTAAGCTATTTTTTCATGCGTGGAGAAACCCTTAAAGACATTCTGGCGCAGCACCAAAGAGTTTTGGAATACGTTATAGGTCTGTTTTATGACCTCGTCACTGATCCTCCCCGTGGCTTTTCGGCCAACTGCGGATTCTATGTCGACAGTCGGATAATAACCTGCCTGGGCAATGCCTATCTCTGCTTGTGCTGCCTTGAAGTTTTTCAACCTTTCACTGATAATCGGATTTGTGTCCAGCACATTGCCTATGATATGTTTCAGTGTATCTGCAGAGGCACTCATCATGCCGACAACAAGTAAAGAACCCACAATAATTTTTGTATGCATTTTTTCCCTCTATAGCGGTACATTTACATCCAGGACAGACGATTCAGGATGAATATAATATTTTACTATAATAGACTGAAAAATAGCGGTCTTTGTCTGTGGCCAGAAGGGCGGGTCAGTAAAGTCGGTATAAGCAAGGTAGGTACGCACACTGTCATCGGTGTGAAAAAAGCTTGATCAGCCGCAGCTGCCTGTGCCGCAGCCTCCTCCGCCCTCTACGGAAAAACTGTTGGTATAGCCGCACTCTGTACATTCAAATGAGAGGATCTTAGGTCCGGAACACCCGCCGGAGCGCTGGTCGGTAAGTTCAATGGATTTTTGTTTGCATTTCGGGCAAAACCCTCTTTTGATGCTGTCAAGCTGCTCTTTTTTCTCCTTAAGATAATAGACATACACACTGACTGACCCGATGAGGACAATAAATAAAAAAGCCAAAAGATAGAAATCGATGAAAAACTCCTTAAACCGTACTATAGGTTTTTAGTTCGGATACATGTTGTCTGTAGTTTGGCATATAGTGCTCCACCAGTGCCCAAAAACTTTTTTGATGGTGCTTGTGCTTGATATGTGCCAGCTCATGTATGATGATGTATTGTATCACATCCAAAGGGAGTTTCATCACCATTGTATTGAAACTCAGGTTATTTTTGCTGCTGCAGCTTCCCCACTGACGTTTTGTTTTACGAAAGGAGATATTGTTGGGGGAGAGCTTCATTTCACATGCCCAATGCCTGAGCAGGGGAGGAATGAATTGCGAGGCTTCTTCTTTGTAGAACCGGTCAATATGTTTTTGAAACAGGGTTTCATCGTAGCGATAATAATAGAGTACAAACAGCCCATTTTCAAATGTCAGTTTTGTTCTCTTTTTTGTTTGTTTTTGCAGCAGCAGAGGATAGGCACTTCCTTGAAAGTAGAGTTCGGTCTGCTTGGAGAAATCCAAGGCTTTGCCCTTTTTTTGCATGAGTTTCTCTTTTGACTTGTTGATCCAGACAGATTTTTTAATGAGAAGTTGCTCTATGTAATGCTGTGAGACTTTTGGAGATTTGATAATGAGGTTCCCCTCATGATCAAATGTCAGGTAGGTATGTTTGAGTCTAGGATTGACAATATGCCTGTACTGCGGTAGAAGACCCATGGTCAATCAACGATCTTTCCGTTTCTGAAGGTGACTTGTCTATGGATGCTGCCGTCCTTATTGTATGCAACTGCTTTGCCATGCTTTACCCCATTGACATAGGTAGTGGAGATCATTACGTCGCCGTTGGGATAGTATGCTTCCTGTACCCCGTGCTTTTTACCGTTGACATACGGTACTTTCATCAGCACGCGGCCCTGTTTGTCAAACCATGTCTCTTCACCGTCATTCACACCGTTCTTGATATGGGCGATCGAAGTCAAATGCCCGTCATAACCATACTTCTTAAGCAGTCCATTCTGCCCGCTGTTATCGCTCATGATGAACTCGGAACGGATCTTCCCACCGGTAAAGTACTCTTTTTTTACTTTTTTCCCAAAAGAAGAAGAGAGATCGGGAGTACTGCACCCCGTAACGAATACCATGAGTAAAAGAGAAAGAAACATAGAGAGTTTTTTCATAAAATTGACCTTCATATTTAAGTATTGGCATTAGTATACAATAAAATACTTTGCCTTTCAAAATGACCTAAGTGTATGTTAAAAGTATGTGCATTGTGCAGCATTGTGCAGCATAGAGTTGACAAAAAAGGTTTTATAACCTACCATATAAGAATTAAAGATCGTAGGGGAAGCTGATGTATCAGGTTATAGTAATAGGCGGAGGGTATGGCGGCTTGCGTGCCATTGAACATTTGTATAAAAGCAAAGATGCAGAGATCACCCTGATAGACAAAAATCCCTACCACTATATGCAGACAGAGAGTTACGGCTACATTGCAGGACGGTTTGACATCACTGATGTGGCACTTGATCTTGAGCACTGGTGCAGGGGGTTTGACGAGAGGGTAAAGTTTATCTGTGCCAAAGTGCGGCATATCGATTTTGAAAAACAGACACTTGTCTATGAGCAGAAACATATTGCGTATGATGAACTGATCATTGCTGTTGGGGCGCGGACACATTTCTTTTCTTTTATCCAGGGTCTTAAGGCACATAGCTTTGGAGTAAAAAGTCTTGAGCGCTCCTTTGGTCTCAGACAGGCTTTTGAAAAGCGGATATACCAGAAGTTGACCAAAGAGATGATCGAGAGAGAAGGTGATCTGCATATTGTTGTGGGGGGTGCGGGGCTCAGCGGGGTGGAGATCGCAGCTGAGATGGCTTACATGCTTAAAAAGTATGAAAAGGTGCTTGGGAGCCATGTCAAGGAGATATCTATTACACTTATCGATGCAAGTGAAACCATTCTGCCCGGACTCGACCCTTATCTTATAGAGAAGTCCCAAAAAAGACTTGAGTCCCTGGGTGTTAATGTGAGAAGGGGTGCTTTTATTGAGAAGGTCGAGGAGAGAAAAATATTTTTTAAAGAGGGAGAACCTGTCTTTTACGACTTTATGATCTTTACCGGAGGGATCGAGGCAGCTGTGTTGACCAAGCAGATCGATGTACCCAAGAACAGTATCGGACAGTTTATTGTTGATGAAAGATTACACGTAGGAGGCAAGGAGAACGTCTATGCCATAGGAGATTGCATAGAGCTTCGTGATCGATCAGGCAGCATACTCCCCCCAACAGCACAGATGGCAGAAAAGTCGGCTGCCTATGTCGCCAAAGAGATCAAATGCAAACGGGAAAGAAAAGAAAATCATCAAAGTTTTCATGCCACAATGGATGGACTTTTTGTTGCACTTGGAGGAAATTATGCTGCAGGCATACTGTATGACCGCATTAAAGTAAGCGGTATATTGGGTTTTTTACTTAAAAAGCTTGTTAGCAGAGGGTATAGACTGGGGTTGGAAATAAAGGTCAATGCCGGATACAAAAAACGCATAAAGAGATGAGCCTTCTTCTGATTTATGTTATGATAATGTAAAAAAGGAGAGAGATGATGAAACTGTTATACTGTCGATGGGTACTGTTATTACTGCTGCCTTCCTTCGCAATGGCAGATTTTTTCTGGGCTGCGGTATTGGCAAAAGAGAGCGGTTTAAGAGAACAGAGAATGCTTTCGGCAACCAAGTTGGACAACTTGGCACCTATGGTAACAAAGGCTTGGAAAGAGGGTTACGCCATTACTGATATTTCCCACTCTCCCAGACGCTGGACCATGATATTAAGTAAAGGAACAGGTGTCAAGAGACAGCTTTACATACACCGCAGGATTATGGGAGAATTCCAAGAAGTTGTCAACTACTACCACGGCAAAGGGTATACATTGGTCAATGTAGAGAACGGGGTTGGAGCCTGGGTGGGGGTGTTTGAAAAGGACGGTAAAGCAGAGCATACGGAGTTGGTGGTCGTGCGTGATACTGAAGCGTTAAAAAAACAGATCAAAAAACACCGAGACAAAGGTGTACTGCTTATAGATGTGGAAGCGGCAGAAGGGTACTGGGTTGCTGTTTTTGCCAGGAAAGCACCGTTTAAAGTACAGGACTATGCACTTGTTGAAGACAGGGAAACAATGGAACAGACCATAGCCAAACACTGGAAAGAGGGGTACAGTTTACAGAGCCTGGAGTACGGGAACAACCTCTGGTTCGCACTTTTTTGTAAACTTGACAATCCGCGAAAAGAGACCTATATTGTCAGTGACAAATATGTAAAGTTCAGAAGGTTGATCAACAAATATTGGGAAGAGGGTTACCGTATTACAGATCTGGCGGAAGGAAGGAATTGACAGCTCCCTTCTATGAAGATCAAAAATATGATACAATATAGTTCAGTAAAACTTATAATGCAGTATTTGTTTTATAAAAATAATTGAGGAGAGTAGCAATGAAAAAGAGAAGAGGATGGATAGTAGTACTTATGGTATTGCCTGTGATGATATGGGCAGACAGTTTCTGGGTGGGTGTCTTTGCAAAGAACACGCCTTACACAGGGCAGGCCTACACTACAAGCAAAAGTCTGCCGCATCTTAAAAATGCTATTGAAAAAGAGTGGGAAAAGGGTTCTGATATCATCGATATTTCCTATGGGCATGATGTCTGGATGGTACTCTACAGTAGAGGTACAGACTACACACAGCAAGCTTATATGCACAGACGAGATCTAAAGAAGTTTGCCAAAACAGTAGATGCCTACAGGGAAAAAGGGTTTACGCTCATTAACATTGAGTATGGTGCCGGAGAGTGGCTGGGTGTGTTCGCAAAGGGCGGTAAGACCAAAGATGTGACATTTGTCTCTACGCGTTACTGGGAAGAATTTGAGAAGAGCATCATCAAGCATTGGAAAGAAGGTTCCATGTTGGTGGATGTAGAAGCTGCAGAGGGGTACTGGACGGGTATCTTTGCCAAAAATACAGGCTTTAAAGACCAGGCTTACGACAAAGTAGAGGAGTGGGTAGATGTCGGAAGAGATATTAAAAGACGATGGAAAGAGGGGTACCGAATTGTAAACATTGAGTACACCGCAGCTGAGTGGTTTCTGCTCTTTGCCAAGTTTGACAAGCCCAGAGAAGAGGTTTTCGCCAACAATGAAGAGATCGAAGATTTCAGAAAGACCATCCGCAAATATTGGAAAGAGGGCTATTCTCTGATAGATCTAGCCAACGGCAGGTATTGATATTTTACGGCAGGTAACGGCACATGATCATCTGCAACTGCATCCTTCATCTGGAACTGCCCCATATCCACTCCCTCAAAGGTCGCCGCGCGGTGACCAACTCCGTGAAAGAAAAACTCAAAGCCTTTAATGTTTCGGTCTTGGATGTCAGCGGCGAATACGCCAAAGAAGCCGACATCGCTTTCGTTTTTCTCTCCCCGAACGCCCTTCAGGCAGCCCAGTACAGAGAGAAGCTGGAAAAGATGCTTGAGAACAATTTTTCAGAGTATGAGTTCACATTGGAGTACGAGGAGATATAATTTTTATCGTTTGATATTTTTTGACACTTTTTATGTATCATTGCCAAAACAGGTTTTACAAACTTGTTATTTTGACAAATTCAAGTAGACCCCTCTTTTATACCGTCTATGTTGGCACCGCGGTTGACACCCTGTCAAATACCTCTTGATTCCCATAGATGTAGCCAACCTTTTTTACTATGATACATTAAAAAAATTACCTAAACATGCTATGATATCTGTAGAAAAAGGAAAAAGATGCCTGTGGACAGAAGCGAGAATAATCCCGTATATCAAATATTTAAAGAGAGGAAGATAGGACTGGCACTGTCGGGTGGCGGACACAGGGCGGCAGTGTTTCATTTGGGGGTACTCTCCTACCTGGCAGAGAACGGACTGCTGGAAAATGTAAAGCGTCTCTCTACGGTTTCAGGCGGTTCGGTGGTCATGGCACTCATTTACCGGCTGAATGCTTACAATTTCCCTGACAGCAGAACCTATCTGGAAAACATACTCCCGCATGTGCGTTCCTACTTTACGGAACACTCCCTGCAGGGAAGTGCACTGCTTAATATGCTCAGAAAACTCACCTTTATTAACCGACACTCCATGCTCTCCTATACCCTGAGAAAAAACTGGAAGATCGATGTCAATATGCAGGACATTGCCGACACACCCTTGTGGAGTATCAACACCACGGTACTGGAGACAGGGAAATCCTGGCGCATAGAGAAGCAGAAGATGGGAAGCCATGAGTTGGGGTATGTGGAGTACCCGGAGATGGACCTGGCAGATGCCATTGCCGCTTCGGCAGGGTTTCCCATAGCCATAGGGCCTTTGGAACTGAAAGCAGAGAAATATGATTTCTTTCCAAAGAAAATGCCTGATCAGAAGAGTCTGCTGCTGTATGACGGTGGACTTTACGATAATCTCGGGGTTGAGGTGTTGATCAAAAAGAATTTTACGAAGTTTGCCAAAGGGATCGACTTTGTAATGCTCAGTGATGCTTCCAAACCTCTTGCAACAGAGGCCGTGCACTACTGGAGACGTGTAGGCAGGATCATCGATGTCTCGACCGAGCAGATACGCAGCCTGAAAGTACGATTGTTCCATAAATTCCTGCATGAGAACAAAGGGGACTGTATGCACATACGCATAGGAACGGAGTATGCAAGCCTTGAGCAGGATGCACGCTGGGCAAAATCGGTCAGCACGAATCTGAAAAAGATGTCTCTGGCGGACTTTGAGTCTTTGCAGGCCAACGGATATACCACAGCAATGAAAATGTTTGATAAATATCTGGCCGAGCTGGAACAACAGTAAGAAAGTAGGGAAGTTGAGGCAGGAGGAGGTGATAGCATCACTATCATTTGAACAATTCTTCCAAAAGGATGGTGTTGCATACAGGTTTGGAAAGTTAAGTGTTATTGAATGTTTGGGGAAGTACAATTTGGATATAGAAAAATGCTGTGTTGCGAGGCTGGACGGATTGGTGTTCGTGATAGGCAGAATATATGTTGGAAGGCGAAAATATGGAAACTTTTTTGATCTATCTTGCCGGTGTGACGCTGGCAGTTTTTTTACTCTACTTCCTGGGTGTTGCACTTGCCCCCTATCGTCCGGACAGCGTCAAGAATGACCACTTTGAGTGTGGCCTTCCGGCTTCCAGTTCTGTGCCAAAGAAGGCCAATTTCGGCTTTTTTGTCTATGCGATCATGTTCATCGTAGCAGATATGACGGGGCTTTTTTTTACACTTTTTGTCTATGGACAGAGCAGGTATGCATCGCTGATGGCATCGTTTTTTGCCCTGATTATGGCAGTAGCCATTACTATTGCAATGAAGGAGCACCGCTATGCTGAAAATTCTTGATTTTTTTGATTATGCCAAGAGCGAAAGTCTCTGGATGGCACACTTCTGTACCGGATGCTGTTCGCTGGAGATGGCAGCAGCGATGGGCCCGCGCTACGACTGGGAACGCTATGGCTATCTGCCGACTCCCACACCGAGACAGGCGGATATACTGATGATCACGGGATTGGTGAGCAAGAAGATCCTCCCGGCCCTTCTGCGTACCTATGCCCAGATGCCCGAACCAAAATATGTCGTGGCCCTGGGTGCCTGCTCCTTTGACGGCGGCCCCTACAATGATTCGCTTTCAGTGATCAAAAATCCTACTGAGATCCTCCCTGCCGATGTCTTCATCGCCGGCTGTCCTCCCAAGCCCGAAGCGATCATTGAAGGGCTCGAACAGGTAAAGCAGAAGATCAAGAACAAAGAGCCCAGTGCTGCCAGTCAGGGCGGACTCTGGAAAGAGATGGAGTTTTGATGGAAGCGATCAGGAAACTGCTTGAGAACTTCGATATGGAGTATGTTGAAGACTATAAGAAGATCTGGGTCAAGGCAAAGCTCAAGTCAAGCAAAGATCTGGCTGAAGTGGCCAAAGCCATCAAGGAGGAAGGTTTGCGCTCGATCAGTACGGTTTCCCCGACCGATTTTCCCGACAGGAATGCCATCGAGATGAACTACTTCTTTGAAGATCTCGAAACCAAGCGAAACCTCTGGCTTAAATGTGATATTCCCAGAGAAGTAGAGCAGTGTGAGATCGAATCAGTGACGCCGATTTTCCCCAGTGCCGAGTGGCACGAACGTGAGGCGTTTTCGATGTTCGGTGTGTCGTTCCTAAACCATCCGGATCTGCGCCCGATCATCGTTTCGGAAGATTTTGTCGGTAAAACACCCTATCGTCGTGATTTCGACTGGGATGCACATGAGAAAGATGTCACCCGGAATGTACAAACGATCGTCGATGCTTTCAAGAAAGAGCAGGAGACCAACGAAATCAATCTTGACACCGACAGCTCCGAGACGGTGCTCAACTGGGGACCTACCCATCCTGCCAGCGGTCCGATACGGCTGCGTATCCATACCGACGGAGAGGAGATCATCCATATCGATCCCGATATCGGCTATGTTTGGCGTGCACTTGAACATTTGGTGACCAAAAAGGATTTCATTGGAGCGATCGTGGCAGTAGAGCGGCTCTGTTTTATGGATAATATCAATTCCATGGTGGGCTACTGTATGGCTGTCGAAGAGATCGCCGAGACAGAGATCACCGCGTTTGCCAAGTGGATGCGTGTTGTATTGGGTGAGGTAGCGCGCATCTCTTCGCATATGATGGGGATGGGCGGTTTCTTCAACAATCTCGGCCTCCATACATTGGCAATGTGGAACATGGATATACGTGAGTATTTCCTCGACTTTCTTGAGTCCTACAGTGGTGCACGGATCGCTACGGCCGCCATTGAGCCGGGTGGTGTACGCTATGGCCTGGATATGGCGATGTTCGACGAACTGCAAAAAGCGATCGAGAAATTCGACGCGGGGATCGGTGATATCGATGTGATCTTTGCCAAAAACCCTACGATGCGCGTGAGGGCAAAAGAGGTGGGGATCTTGAGTGCCGATGATATCCATGAGTATGGACTGAGTGGTATCGTCGCCCGCGCCAGCGGCGTCAAAACCGATATCCGCCTCGATGAGCCCTATGCTGCCTATGATCAGGTAGAGATGGACTATGTTACGACGACAGAGGGTACGGCGGCAGACCGCTTCACGATACTCTTCCGCGAACTGAAGCAGTCGGTGGAGATTCTTAAACAGGCAAAAAAACACATCGAAGAGGGGGTCGCTTCCGGTCTATTCAAGCCCACCAAGGATCATATGGTCAAAGTGCCCAAGAAGCTTCCTGCCGGCGAGGCGGTCAGCCGAGTCGAGTGGGCGAGGGGAGAGGTGCTGATGCATCTGGTCACACAGGAGAAAGCGAAGTCCCCCTACCGGCTCAAGATGCGCGCACCCAGCTTCAACCATACGATGATGCTCAACAAGCTTCTGGAGGGCAAGACCCTCTCGGATGTCCCTTTGGTCTTTGGCAGCCTCTATGTCTGCCAGGGTGACCTAGACAGATAGGTAAAGGTAAAAATATGGAAACAGTCATTCAGGCGTTCGTCTTTCCCGGACTGCTCTATGTCCTGCTCTGGACAGTGGGACTCTTCTGGTTTTTCCGGAAATTTATGGCACCGCTGCACAAGCGGGTCGGGCCCTACTTCAATGGACCGCAGGGGAGCTATCAGACACTTTTTGATCTTAGTAAACTGTTGACCAAGGAGAGTATCACACCCAAGGGGGCAAACCCCTATCTTTTCTCGGTCATGCCGCTGCTGGCCGTCATTACGGCGATGCTCCCTGCAGCTTTTATTCCCTGGACGAGCGGTATGCCGGTCGTACACACGGAGTATGGGCTTCTGGCGCTGATCGTCCTGATCGGTATCGAGCCCTTTCTGCTCTTTCTGACGGGATTTGGCTCGGACAACAAATACTCCTTTCTTGGCGGTATCCGTGTCCTTTCGCAGGCTATCTCAATGGAGACGGCTTTTTTTCTGGCAGCACTCTCTCCAGCACTGCTTTTTGGGACACTCAACCTCGAAACCATCGTCGACAAAAGCAGCTGGGGGAGTTTTGCAGTATTGATACCCGGCTTCATTCTCTACTTTATCGCGCTCCTGGGACTGCTCGAGCAACCCCCTTTCAATATCCCCGACGCGGAACAGGAGATCGTCTACGGATTCTATACTGAATACAGCGGGACCAACTACTTCCTGCTCAAGTTGGCGGAGTTTGCAGAATTTATGGCGGTTTTTGCGGGAGTCGCGACTCTCTTTATGGGTGCTTACAGGGGATTGCTCTGGGACGGCTATAGCTGGTTTTTTATCAAGATGATGCTTGTTGCCATCGTGATGATGACGATCCGTGCAGCGACACCACGTATTACGCTCAAGCAGATGCTGCGTTTCTCATGGCGCTATCTTGTGCCGATCAGCCTGCTCAATGTAGCCTGGATCATGCTGGCCAAAAATCTCTTTTTCACAGGAGCCTAAATGCTGATTCTCGATATTATGAAAAAGGTACTCAGAGTATCCAAGGCTCTGACGGTCAAGAGCCCTGCCCGGGTCGATGTGCGTTATGAGGCGATGCATCATCCTGCACGCTATCGCGGAGAACATAGGGTCGATTACGAGACCTGCATCGGATGCGACTCGTGCAACAAGATCTGCCCCACCCATGCGATCACAATGAAAAAGCTGCCCTTCAAGAAACAGAATATCGTACCCGAGGTCAACCTCTCAGTCTGTATCTTCTGCGGTCTCTGCGAGGATGTCTGCCCGACCAAGCCGGAGAAGTCGATCGTACTGAGCGGCGGACGCTACGATATGCTTAGCGGCGGATGGCATGAGGACCAGGATGACTTTTGGGTCCATGTCGATGTGCCGCAGAGCTATATCGACAGCCGCCTCGAAGCTGAGGAGGCTGCCAGGGTCAAAAAAGAGATGGCAGCCAAAAAGAGAGCAGCAGAAGCCAAGGCGAAAGCGGAAGCAGAAGCGAAAAGCGAAGCAAAAGGGGAGCAGGAAGCAGTGGAAGAAACTTCATCCAAAAAGACGACATCCGACGGTACACCGGATTTTAGTACAGGAGGCGGATCATGACGATTTTGCTTTTAACAGCCGTCCTGATACTGGCGGCAGCATCTCTGATGCTTCAAAGGAGTGTGCCTGCCATCATCAGTTTTGCAATGATGATGTTTCTGCTCGGTATCTACTATATCGGTCTGGATGCCAAGATGCTCGGACTCTTTCAGATCTTCGTCTATACAGGAGGGATCGTAGTACTGATGCTTTTTGGCGTGACGATCATCGGTGTGGAGTTTCCCCAGGCCAGAAAGCGTCCATGGGCAGCAGCAAGCGCTCTGCTGGTCTTCATCTTGCTATCGGTCCTTTTCTATCGTACTCTGCCTGTACTGAAGATGGCTGCCGATAAGCCGACCGAAGAGATCCACCTCTTTGCGGCGGGTTTCAGCGATGTTGTGATACTTTTTGCACTGATTGGAAGCAGTTTGCTCTATGGTACTGTCAAGATGGCTGGTATGCTGGGCGCCAAAAGAGGTTCAAAGAGCCATCAATCCGGAGATAAAAGGAGAGAAGATGTTTAGCATTGAGATGTTCTTTGCGATCGGACTCTTTACGATCGGACTCTATGGTGTCAGTTCGGGCAGAGATTTTCTGCGGATATTCTTCTCTCTGGAGATGCTGCTCAACGCCGTGATAATGATGCTGGCAACCACGGCACATCATCTGGGTATGACAGAGAATATCGTGTTGGCCTATATGGTGATGATACTTGCTACGCTTGAAGCGGCGGCAGGGGTACTGATCTTCGCTGTGACCAACAAAATCACCGGTGCAGTGATTCCTGATGAGATAGAGAGAGAGGAGCTGTCATGACAACATTGGTATTGGTACTGTTGATACTGCCGATCATCGGAGCGCTCATCGCTTTCACCTCCGGGTTGAAGAAGAATGCGCTGGCCTTTTGGACAGCGGAAGTGACAGGGACGCTGCTCTTTCTCATCACATTGATCCTGCTTGTCGACTACAAGGATCCGATCGATATTCCGATGAGATGGTTTGAATTCGGCTCCTTTTCGATCCCTTTTGGTATCTATATCGACAAACTTTCGCTGGTGATGCTGCTGATCGCGACGGGACTGGGGCTGCTCGATATTCATTTCGCGCATGACTATATGGGAGAAGATCCCCACCAGCCTCGCTACTATGCCAAAGTACTCTTCTTTATCGGAGGAATGATCCTGCTGGTCAGTGCCAAGGATATGGTGGGCCTCTTCGTCGGATGGGAGTTTATGGGCCTGGCGAGTTATCTGCTCATCTCTTTCTGGCATCAGCAGAAGGATCCTGCCGATGCAGGGGTGAGTGCTTTCCTTTTTACCCGCTTCGGGGATATCTTTCTCTTTGCGGCGATCGGGCTGCTCTTCTATCTGACAGGTACACTCGATATGGTGAAGCTCAACGAACTTTCTCAAGCGGGCAAGCTGGATGAAGAGATGATGTTCGTTATTGCAGTCTTTATCTTCATCGCCGCTATCGGTAAATCGGGACAGTTTCCGCTCTTTCCCTGGCTGATGCGCGCGATGGAGGGTCCTACGACCGTATCCGCCCTGATCCATGGCGCGACAATGGTCAACAGCGGTATCTATATTGTGGCACGTCTTTTCGATTTCTATGCCGCAGCCGAAGCACTGATGGTCGTTGCGACGGTCGGGGCGCTCAGTGCTTTTATCGGTGCGACGAGTGCCCTGGTACAGCGGGAACTCAAAAAAGTGCTGGCCTACTCTACAATGTCCCATCTCTCGATCGCCTTTGTCGGTCTGGGAGTCGGTTCTCTGGCGGCGGGGATGACCCATCTGGTCAATCACGCCATCTTCAAGGCGCTGCTCTTTCTGGGTGTGGGTGCGGTGATCATGTCGGCACACCATGTCAAAGATATGTGGCGCCTGGGGGGATTGGGTAAAAAGCTGACCTGGGTTGCTCTCTTTATGGGTATGGGCGTACTCTCGCTGAGCGGCATTCCTCCTTTCAGCGGCTTCTTCTCCAAGGATGCCGTCATCGCCGAAGCGATTCTCAACCCCGGTAGTGCCGGTCTCATTGCCACGCTGGTGACGATTGCTGGACTACTTTCGATGGCCTATATCGGGCGTCTCTGGCTGCTGACCTTTGCAGGCGAACCACGTGATAAGGGACTCTTCGGGAAAGTCACCCGACCCTCTGCATTCTGGATCGTACTTCCTCTTGGCATTATGGCCGTCATGACACTTCTGATGGGCTTTTTTCAGGAGCATATTGCCGAAATGGTCAGTAATGGGCCTTTTGAAGAGCCACATGTAGCAGGCCTTTTCTTTGGATTGATGTCCGGTATCGTTCTTCTGGCGCTGATCATTTACTACTATTATGTCAAGCGGCCGGATCTGACGGAGAAGATCGCTGCACAGCCTCTGATCAAAACGATACACAGTATCCTTTTTAACGGCTACTACATTGAAAAGATGATCTTTTGGTTTGCGCACAATGTCATAATCGAAAGCTTTGCCAAAACAAGCCATTGGGTCGATCAGCACATCATCGATGCGGCTGTCAATGGAATGATCGGTCTTTCACAGAGAATAACCCACATATTCGGCTACACGCATAGCGGCAGGGTGGGGGATAATTCGGGTGCAATGACACTCGGATTGCTGCTTCTGCTTGCCGCGATGTTGACAGGGGGTGCTGTATGAGTCCACTCTTTTTTATCTTCGGACCTATGGTGCTGGCAGCACTGGTAGCACTCTATGGAAAAAAAAGAGATACGATTGTCAAATTCGTCTCGCTGGCACTGTTTGTCTGGATGCTGATCTACGCTCTGGAGCTTCTGGCTATATTGCCTGATTCAGGATACCTCGACCTGGGAAGCTATCTGGCCGTGAAGGATTTCGGCTTCGAGCTGACCCTGCAGGTCGACCATCTCAGTGTCGTGATGCTGATATTGACTTCGGTACTGCTGATTCTCGTGGCACTTTCAAGCTGGACGATGAAGCGGACTTCGACCTACTTTGCGCTCCTGATCCTTTTTGCGGGGCCGATCACAGGTGTCTTTATGAGTACTGATCTTCTCTGGTTCTTCATCTTTTGGGAGTTGACACTGGTACCGATGTATTTTCTGGTGGGTATCTGGGGTGCCGAAGGTCGTATCTATGCGGCCGTGAAGTTCTTCCTCTATACACATGTCGCTTCGATGCTGATCCTGCTGGCGTTCTTCCTGGTCTACAAGGAGACCGGTACAATGAATATGACGCTGGTCAGGGAGTCGATGCTTGCCAGTCCTGTGCTGATCTGGTGGCTGCTCTTTATCGGTTTTTCTGTCAAGATGCCGATCTTTCCTTTTCATACCTGGCTGCCTGATGCGCACGTACAGGCTCCTGCGCCGATCTCCGTCCTGCTGGCAGGTGTATTGCTCAAGATGGGTGCCTATGCGATGATCCGTATGGTCGTGCTGATGCTTCCCGGGCAGTCGGCACACTTCGCCTGGGTGATCCTGGCACTGGGACTGATCACACTCTTCTATGCCGGATTTATGGCACTCTATGAGACCCATCTCAAAAAAATGGTTGCCTACAGCTCTATCTCCCATATGGGATTGGTGACGGTAGCGATCGCGACACTGAGCTACAGCGGTTTGAGCGCGGCTCTCTTCGAGATGATCGGTCACGCATTGATCATTTCACCGCTCTTTCTGATCGCTGGGTTTCTGCACCACAGGACCGGAAGCTGGCAGATGGGGGATATGGGGGGCTTGATGCAGAAGGCGCCCTATCTCTCTGCTATTTTTGTTCTTGCCGGACTGGCGGCACTTGGGCTGCCCGGCACGATCGGATTCGTGGGAGAGTTGACGATCCTCATCGCGGCGATCAAGAGCTACGGTTTCTGGCTGATCCTTATCGCTCTGGGTTCGATGATCGGAGCGGGATATATCATCTGGACCTTCAGGCGGGTGATTTACGGTGAGATTTCGCAAACCGTTCGAAAGAGTGATTTCAGGATGGATCATGTCGAGTTTGCCGCACTGGTCATTTTTGCGGTATTGATCGTCTTCTTCGGTCTTTTCCCGTCAACACTCTTTGACGTGATCAATGCAGCCTTTGCGCCGATCGCTGCACAAGGAGGTCTCTAATGTTTGGAACTTTTTCTCTGCTCTTCGTCGCTGCACTGGTGAGTCTGGCACTGCATCGTACGAAATGGCTCAAGCCTGTTGCGCTGGTGGCGATATTCGGGAGTATCTTTTTGACTTACAGCGGTTCGCATATCGGATTGGCAGGCTTTGAGAACAGTGAAGCGATCCGACTTTTTACACTGATACTGGAGATCGTTCTTCTGGCGGTTATACTCCATGAAGAAGAGGATCAGACGTTGACCCAGACCCTCTTTATCGCAACGGCGTCGGTTGCACTGCTGCAGAGCCATACGCTGCTGACCTTCATTGTTTCCTTTGAGGCAGTCAGTATCATCTCTTTCGTTCTTGTCAGCCATATCAGGACAGCAGCGCAGGCGGAGGGGGCGGTCAAGATGTTCATCGCCGGCTCCATCGCCACAGGTATTCTGCTGCTGGGTGCCGTCCTCTATCTTATCGGCGGAGGCAGGCTGGGGGCACCGATCGCCGTAGAGACCACTGCACTTTCGACGACAGGCCTCTTTGTTATGCTGCTGGGACTCTTCTATAAGCTTACCATCGTTCCGATGCACGGCTGGGCAGCGGATAGTTATGCGCTGGTGCGCCATTCGCACGCTGCAATCCTGACAGGGGTTGCCAAAACAGTCGTGGCGGTCGCGATGTTCCGCTTCTTTGCTCCCTTTTTGGCCGAGCACCTCTCACTGTCGGTGCCGGTGATGGTAACGCTGGCAGTGGTCACGATGACACTGGGTAACTATCTGGCACTTTTCCAAAAACGCATCGCCCGTATTCTCGCCTACTCCTCGATCGCCCATGCCGGGTATATACTGTTGGCTTTCGCTGCGCTCAAAAGCGGTTATGCTTCCACAGGGCTGCTCTATATGGCGATCGCCTATATCTTTATGCAAACGGCGGTCTTTCTTTTATTGGATATCTTGCGTAAACGTTATGGTATCGAAACACTCGAGGCACTTAAAGGACTGGCAAAGAAAAACGGCCTGCTGGCATTTTTCTTTACTGTTCAGCTGTTTTCCCTGGCAGGCATACCTCTGTTGGCAGGATTTATGGGAAAAGCGGTTGTCTTTTATGCGGCAGTGGATGCCGGCCTCTGGGCGGCAGTGCTGATCGCACTGCTGAATTCAGCACTCTCTGTAGGGTATTATGCCTGGATAGTCAAGCATCTCTATTTTGATGAGGCACAAGGACCGGCCAGTCAATCCAATGATAAATTACCGATCGTATCACAGCTTATATTACTCGCAGGAACGCTTACTTTCGGTATCTTTGCTTCTCTGGTATTTTCAGTCGGAAATGCTTTTTAGGAGGCCGGTTTTAGTGTATTGGCATTTTTTTAAGACAGATGAGACGTGTTCTTCCTCTGTTCGATCATCCGCTTATATGGGTCGGTCGCGAAAATAGAAAGGTGCCAGTTCTATAATACTGCCGATATAACCGGAAAAAACATTCAGGAAGTCCAAGTCATATTCATTAAATCCACTTGGCTTATTGAGCAGTTCCAGTACACCAATAAGTTCTTTTTTAGAGTTGTAGATAGGACAGGCGATGATGTTAAGTGTTTGGTATCCGCTTTGTTTGTCTATGTCACTTAAAAAATGGATGTTCTTGGCTACATTGTTTTCTATGACAGAATCCTCTGTCCTGAAGACATACCCCACAATGCCCTTTTCTGAGGGAACATGTATCTTCTCTATACCGGTTGCGAGTATGGTCCACAATTCATCATTTTTTTTCTCGTAGATAAATATAGAGCAGCGCTCTGCACCGGTCACAATTGTGAGGTGATCGGAAATAAGAGAAAGCCCCTCTTCAAATTGATCGTTAGTGAGTAGCTCATGCCCCAGACCGACAAGTTCCTGAAAAGTGTTGTTCTCATTCATGTGTTATTTCCTTATTTGCACGTATTATACTCAAGATTCAATAAAATAAAAAACCAAACAATCCAATCTGGCGTCATACGAAATGAAAATGAACACAAAGTATACATTTAGAATAAAGACATAGGGAAAAAGATCTCCATACAAGATACTTTATTTCTTTTTGGGAAGAATCTCTCCGGGAAGCTTCGGAAACCGTTTTTTAAGTGTTGAAAAATACTCAGGATGACTGAGACATTGTGGATTCTCCTCTTCTGTACATGCCAGCTCCACGACACTCCAGCTACCGCCTTTTTGTTGCAAAAGGGCAGAGAGATCTTCATAATGCTCTTTACCGTCCAAAGACTGTGGCAGGGTATGCACCCAGGACCACCCGTCTTTGACCTTCAGGTACTTAACAACGAACACCACATCCACTCCGTGTAAACGCTTCATCTTTTGTCGCAATGCATCAAGGATGGCTTTGCGTACAGGAGTGCCGGGGCGTACTGTCAAACTTGGGTTTGCACGGCTTTGCATATTTTTGCCCTCTGTTTGCGAACCCATGCACGGAAGAGATATGCCGGTGAAGAGGAATGATCCCGTAGTGACAAGTGCAATGAGTGATAAGCAATGATGTTTCATCTGTCCTTTCCTTTTAGCTGGTTCTCAAATTTTATTCCTGCGAAGCAGAAGTAGTACGATGCCGTGCCGGGCGAAATAGTGCCGTTCAATTTCTGTAAGCGCAATGCCCGAAAGGAGTGCAGGAAGCCCCCCTTTTTTTATGTATGACCTGAAGTTCCGGTAGTGTTCACCGCCGGCAACCCACTCGATGAAGTAGATGAACATGTTTGAAAGTGGGGAAGTTTTTTCACTCAATTCATAATCAACGATCAGCATATCTCCTCCCTCGGCAGTCACACGTACCATCTCTTCAACGATCCTGCGTGCAGTATCATGTTCCTTTTCATGCAGGGCAAAAGCTGTCATCACAAGGTCGAAACTTGCATCCTTGTAGTGCATCTGTGCTGCATCCTGATGAATACAGTCTGCCTTATGCGCTCCTTTGCCTGCGACACTCAGCATGGCATCCGAAATATCGATGCCCACACCCTCAAACCCATGCTGCTTGAGCAGTTTGAGCTGATCCCCTGTACCGCAGCAGACATCAAGGATCGAGCGGTAACGGTACCGTTTGACCAATTCGATCACCTTGTTGCGTATAGGACGGATAAAAGGAAAAAGAATCCCGTCATAAAATCTGGCGCTGTACCGGTATGCTTCCATTTTTCTCCTTTGGATATTCTGTCCTGCTCGGATTTCGAAGCCTCTACGATTTTTTTCAGTGACTGGATCACAGCAGTTTGGCTCGACAAAGTTTCAGCGAACGGACATCCTTGCATGCTATCTTTAAATTATACCACAGAAGAAAAAGCCGGTGAAAAAATATGTGTTATGTAGCTATCTCCTTTTAATTTCAAAGTCGAGCAGATGGCGCAGAAGGCAAGGCTGTCACACTGTATCTCATTTTTGTATCCGAGGGGTATTCTGTTGCTTCCGGGCATCAATCTTTCAGCTCAATAATCCATGCATCCGCAACTGAACGTGTAATGACTTCACGGGCGAGGTTGCACCAGTGCGTGGTACGGTCGAGTATGATGGAGTCACAGCTGACGACAATATGCTTACTGTATGTCAGCAATGCATCGGTGCGTTCTGTCGTTTCAGTGGTGAAGGGCCAGTTGTGTGCATCACCCAGATGCTGGACCATTCCGGCAAGCCTGCCGCTGTTGGAGATGGGCCTGTCAAAAAGCCAGTGGATCTGTTTGGGGTGATACTCAGCCAGCAAATTGCCGATAAGCTCAATAGCAGGGAGTGTCTCTTCGACAGGTCTGTAGCTGCCGTAAACGGATGAGAGGTCACGATAGCAGCCATCCAGACAGTCAAACACGGCACCGCCTCCCAGGGCAGTTTCGATGGTGATGATGAGGTTGAAACCGTCAATGAGGATCTCACGTCCCTTCAGTGCCTCCAGGCTGATGCATTTTGATTGCCGCACTGTGATCTCTCTGTCGGCACAGGCTATGCGGCCGATGGCAAGTCTCTGGCGCGTACTGAGCTGGTGGTGGTCACCAACCAGTGTGGAGGCGGCTTTCATGCTGTACCCCCGGCCAAGCAGCCATGACAGCTCTTTGACAGCGGTTGCAAGTTTGGGCAACTGGCTTTTGGCAAAATATTCACTGTCTTTGGGATGGGTACCGCGATGGCGCAAGGGCATGGACACTCCTTCTGTATAAGGCTTGTTAGTCTCTAATTCTAGCATGTTTTGCTTACTTGCCTAAAGGCGATATTATTTCCCAGGATCCGAAATAGAAAAAAAGAGAAGAAGCCTGTGTCACCCTTTACCTTTCATTTATAAAGCAGCCTGACCGCTCCTATAGCAAAGAGTATGATGGCTGCGATCTTGTAGGCAGGGTCGATCAGCAAAATGAAAAAAGCGAGTAAAAAAAGCACAAAAGAGAGTTTGAAAGAATCGATACGGTTCCCCATGCGGCTCTCAAGCCACTCCAACTGTCTTTCACTCAGATGAACCCGAAGCTCGTCCTCACTGATCTTCTGTATGCCTGTTTTGATCTGTCGGAGCGTTAGCGGTAGCGACCCCATTTCATCCATCATCGCTTCGAGTATGCCGTTATCCGCACCCAATGCTCTGGGGATATTTTGCTGGAGCAGGGGGAGAATGTCTTTGACACCGTTGAAGTTGGAGATATAGATGGTCCCCAATCCTTCGATAATGGCACTGGCACGCATAATGTAGATCGCTTCCTGCGGCAGTTTGAACGGGAAATCCCGCATCGAAGCCATGACACCGAAGGCAAGTTCCTGCATGCTTGTCGCATCGAGCGAATCGTCGTTGAAGATCTCGAACATTTTCTGTGCGAGTTCGGTCATCTGGTCCTGGGGTGCTTCATAGGTGATGACCCCCAGGCGTTTGCAGCTGGAAATGTAAAGTTCAAAATCCTGTTCATGCGCAGACTTGACCATCTCGATGATCGCGATACGGGCAGGGTTGCTGATGCGCTTGACCATCCCGAAATCCAAAAGTACCAGTTGCCCGTCTTTGCGGATGAGAAGATTACCCGGGTGCGGGTCTGCATGGAAGTAGCCGTTGATCAGCATCTGCTCGGTATAGAAGGCTATCAGTTTATGCATGGCTGTCTGAAAGTCGATCCTGTTGTTCTCAAGCGCCTCTTTGTCGTCGAAACGGATGCCCTCTTCAAAGCTCATTACAATGGCATCATCGCAGCAGTATGCCTCATAGGGAACAGGGAAAATGACACCGCTCTTCTGGTAGACCGTACTGAAGCTTTTGAGGTTGGAGAGCTCATTGGTGAAACTGACCTCTTTGAGGATCATATCGGAAAATTCCGCTATAAGCGAATCGATGGAGTTCTTGGTGTAGTGTGAAAAGAGCGGACGGAAGATCCGGTTGAAAAAAGTTAATATCCGGATATCCGCGCTGACCTGCTCTTTAATCTGCCAGCGGCGCAGTTTAACCGCTACGTGTTCACCGCTTTTAAGCCATGCTTCATGCACTTCCCCTATGGAAGCGCTGGCGATGGGTGCTTCATTGAAACGTTC
This sequence comes from Sulfurovum sp., assembly GCA_024762315.1. GTDB lineage: Bacteria > Campylobacterota > Campylobacteria > Campylobacterales > Sulfurovaceae > Sulfurovum. The sequence continues at coordinate 1,004 of JANTHR010000019.1, read as the reverse complement.
AAACGGATCGCTGTTCCCAAAAGCACGGTCATAGACTTTTTGGAAGTTCTTTCGGGACATCGGGGGTATCTCGTCGTGCAGGGAACGCAACTGGGTCAGGTAGGCTTCACTGAAGAAATCGGCCCGTGTTGCCAATACCTGTGCCAGCTTGATGAAACTCGCACCGAGTTCGTTGATGCTCTCTCTCAATCCGGAGGGAGAAAGCGGCCGCATAAAAAGAAAATGCTCTTTTTTTTTGATCAGCAGATAGACTGTCAGTAGAAAAACAAAAACTTGTTTGACCCGTCCGGGCGAATAGTTTGAAAGATTCAAATACTTACTTTTTCTTCTCTTTGCGCAGTGCTTCGATATCTGCTTTGGTAGCCAGGTCCATCTCTTCGAGGACTTCACGGATCGCCTCTTTGAGTTTGGCTTTGACCTCCTTCTCTTCCTCCTCTCCTTTGGCTTTGGCTTTGTCAAGCAGCTTTTGGGCCTCTTCTTTGTTCAGCTTGCCCTTTTCGACCAGTTCACTGAGCTCTTTCTCAACTTTTTCCTTCGCCAAAAGCGCTCCGCCCAATCCGATATAAATTAGATCTTTTAACATGATGATACCTCCTGTTGGTATATATCTATAATAATAGCATTTCTAAATTAACAAAATCGTTTTACTTCTTTAGCACCGCGGTTGACATATGGTGGTAATTTTTTGAAAAGAGGAAAATATACAACTATAGAAAACTCTAGGATATTTTAGGTAGAATATAGTACTTCAACGGGGGAGAGGGAAATTACTATGGCATATACCGAAGCAGACACCAGAGCCAAACTTATCGACCCTCAGATCAAATCCAGCAACTGGCTGGAGTCCAATATCGTCCGTGAGTACTATTTTACTGACGGGCGTAAGCTCATTGGCGGGAAGCGCGGTAAGCAGTATTATGTGGATTATCTCCTTACCTATGAAAACACCAATCTTGCCATCATCGAAGCCAAGGCTGAGAACAAAGACCCTTTGGACGGACTAC
>JANTHR010000018.1 GCA_024762315.1 Sulfurovum sp. | reverse complement strand
TAAAACCACTTAATGTAGATAAGCTCTATACACACTGTAATTTGGAGATATTTGATTTTAAAACGACTGCTGAGTTAGAAGATCTTGATGAGATCATAGGGCAGAGCAGAGCACTCAAAGCCATCAGTCTTGGAATCGGTATAAAAAAAGGGGGGTATAATCTTTATGCTATGGGAAAACCTGGCAGTGGAAAACACAGTGTTGTTGAAAGATTTATTCAAAGTCATGCAAAAGATGAGAAAAAAGCAGGAGACTGGTGTTATGTAAACAATTTTGAAGATCCCCAAAAGCCTATCTCCTTAAAACTGCCACCTTCTGTCGGGGTACAACTTAAAAATGACATGGAAGAGTTGGTAGAGGAGTTGCAAAGCATCATCCCATCGGTTTTCGAGAGTGAAGAATACAGGGAAAAAAAGCAGTCTATCATCAATAAACTCAATGAGATCAAAGAACAAGCTTTTGAAGCTCTAAAAGAGAAAGCAAAGCAGGAATTGATAGCCATCCGATATACAGCATCAGGTTATACACTTTCTCCTATGAGTAAAGAGAACAAAATTCTCGAAAAACAGGAGTACCAGGCCCTCAGCAAGAAAGAGAAAAAGCAGATACAGGAAAAGATCAAAAAATTCACAACCCAAATAGAAAATACTGCACAAGAGATGGTGATAAAAACAAGAGAGCAGCAAAAAGAGATCAGGGAACTAGAAAGGGCTATGACTAAAAAGGCTGTTGACAACAGTATAAATGAATTAAGAAAGAGATATCAGAAGTATGATAAAGTCCTGGATTATCTGCAAAGTCTCGAAGAGGATATTGTCAAAAATTCCCAGGATTTTCTCCCCGCAACACAGAGCAATCTCTTCTTTATGGGAATACGATCAGCAAAAGATAGCGGTATCTTCAACAAATATCACGTCAATGTCCTTGTAAGCCATAAAAATGGAGAGGGTGCCCCGATCGTCTATGAAAATAATCCAACCTATGCGAACCTTTTTGGTGAGATAGAATATATTGCGCAGATGGGTACGCTCTTGACCGATTTTAATCTTATCAAGGCTGGTGCACTACACAAAGCCAACGGTGGGTATCTGATTTTGGATGCTTCAAAGGTATTGATGCAGCCTTTTGTCTGGGAAGGACTCAAAAGGATGCTCAAATCAGGTGAAATACGTATAGAGTCCCTGGCCCAGTCCCTCAGTCTCATCAGTACACTTACACTGGAGCCACAGACAATAACATTGGATGCCAAGATCGTTCTGATCGGAAGTAGACTGCTCTATTATCTGTTGTATAACTATGATCCGGAATTTAAAGAACTTTTTAAGATCAATGCTGATTTTGAAAACGATACTCCCAGAAATGATGAGAACAGTCTGCTCTATGCCAAAATGATCGGCATGATCGCAAGAGACAATGCGCTTTTGCCTTTAGATAAAAAAGCTGTAGGCAAAGTGATCGAATACAGTTCACGCCTGGCAGAAGACAGTCAAAAGCTCTCAACACATCTGGGAAGTCTGAACGATCTGCTTCAGGAAGCTGATTTTATTGCCTCACAAAAGAAACGTAAAAAGATCACGAAAGCTGAAATAGTTCAAGCGATCACTGAGAAGATCGAGAGATCAGACAGGATAAAAGACCAACTCTATGAGGCGATACAAAGAGGGACCATCCTCATCCAGACCGAGGGAAAAGCCGTAGGGCAGATAAATGGCGTTGCCGTACTTGATCTTGGGAATTTCTCTTTTGGTCATCCTTTAAGGATCACAGCACTTACCAGACTTGGAAAAGGGGGAGTGGTCAATATTGAGAGAGAAGCAAAACTCAGTGGACCGGCACATGATAAAGGGATCATGATACTTTCATCCTATCTGGCAGCTACCTATGCCAAGGACTTTCCACTCAGCATTACGGCAACACTGGTGTTTGAACAGTCCTACGGCATAGTTGAAGGTGACAGTGCCTCATGTGCGGAGCTGTTCGCTTTACTCTCGTCACTGAGTGAGACAGCACTTGATCAATCCATTGCCGTGACAGGCTCGGTCAATCAACACGGCCAAGTCCAGGCAGTGGGTGGCATTAATGAAAAGATAGAAGGATTTTTCGATGTATGTACGCTTGTAAGCAGTGCCAAAAACAATGGAATTATTATTCCCTCATCAAATGTAAAGCATCTGATGCTTAAAGAGGAAGTCTTAGAAGCTGTTAAAAGCGGTACATTTAAGATTTATGCTATTAAAAGTATTGATGAAGGAATGGAGATACTCACAGGCAAAGCAAGCGGTAAAAAAGATAAAAACGGCAAATTCCAAAAAGGAACTATCAACTATCTTGTGGAAGAAAAGTTGAGACTCCTTGCCAATAAAAGCAAGCGAAAAAAAATATAGGGCTTAAAGTATTTTCAGGGATTTTTAAATAAGATTCATCCGGGATTATGTATTGGGTTTGAATCACACAAATCACCCGTACAGAATCGGCTCTCTATACCGTCACTGCCGGAAAATTTATCCCAATCGATCTTGGGGAACCTGGCCACACGCTTTTCATATTCCTCTTTGCTGATCCCCTCATACGGCATTTGCTCATAAGCACCTTTTTTTGAATGCGGAAGCATGGAAACCGATTTGATGATCGGTGCGAACTGTGCCAGCATATGTTCAACCTGTGAACCCTCGGTTTTGGGATCAAAGTAGATGGTACAGCTGACCATATTGTCGCTCCATTCTCGCTGCAGCATTGCCAGGAGAGAGAACTGTTCCCATGCCGATACTCTGGTTGCTTCTCTTGTTTTTCCCTGATCGATCGGAAATTCAAACACAGTGGTATTGGCACTGTAATGGTCATCTTCATACGGGACATCAGCGGTTTTAAGTACATCACAGATGCGGGATGCATTGCCCACCCGCATTCGACGGATCGCATATTGAAATTCCGGGAAGTTCATTCCTGAACTGACACCGGCCAGTTGACTGATGGTACCCGAAGGCTTGACCGTCGTGACTCTCACTGATGCAGGGACACCTGCTTTTTCAGCCAGGTCATGATTGATAGCACGTACCAGTTTGTACCCTTTGCGTAATCTGCGCGTCAGTTCTGTTGCACCATGGGCATCAAGCATATCTGCAATACCGGAAAGACTGACACCAATACGGCGATTGCGTATAATGATCTCATTGGTCTCAGGACGATGCGTCGGCAGAAGTGATACCGTCGAGGCATAAAAAGTTGCAAACTCCAATACCTCATAAAATTCTTCTTCTTTTACACAGCGTGTAGGGAAAACTTCAGCCAGATTACAAAGCTCGAAACTCTCAAGAGGAATTTCGGAACAGGGATTTGTCAGCCAAGCCTTGTCTTCTGACAGTTCGCCGTAACGGGCATATTTTTGGACATTGATCAGGTTCAGCATGCCCGGTTCTCCGTTATCGCGTATATGTTCTGCGATCATTGGAAGTTTATCGAAATCTTCTGTTTTATCCAGTATGACCGTATTGTTCGATATCCAGCCGATCTCGGCACGTTCAGGGTTTTTTTCGTAATCTTTCAATTCAAGAAAGGTTCTGTCATCAATAGAACCCAGGGCTATCTCGGCACTGCGCCGCACATTGCCCGCCACGACACAGGCACCGATGGCATTCATCACATCAGCAACACAGCGTGTCGGATCGATCAGTCCTTCACAATAGCTGTCAAGATAGCTTTCAAGGCGTCTATGCAGTTCTTTGAGTGGTGCAGGGCCTGATGCCGTACCGCCAAATCCGTGAATAGGAGAGCCTTCGGGGCGGATTTTGCTGTAATCGAATGTGAACCAGGTACCCTTTTTCGTATAACTGTCGATTAGCAGCCGTACGGACCTTACCCATCCCTCTCTGCTGTCGGGGACAATATAGGAAACAGGTGCCTCTTTATTGGGTATGGCAACATTTTCACCTTTCCATACGGTGTTAAAACCGACACCGACACCGCACATCAGCATATCCATTGTCCAGTCCGCTGCCAAAGAGAGATCCGTAGTATCCACAGCACCACAGTTGTTCAATGCTGCAGCTCCGCGCTCATAGACATATTCCGTACCCATGATCCATAGACCACGACCCGGCGGCAGCCACTTTATGTCGAACATTGTTATGGCAAGTTTTTTGGCATAATGCTGCCATTTTGTTTCATCCCACTCCAGACGGTTCGATATATAATGGTTCTTTCGGACCGACATCACGCCATTGATGACCCGAATGACCGTATCTGCCCAATGTTCCTGGGTACCGTCAGGTTTAATACGGCTGTAGGTGCGGTAATAGGTTGCTTCACCAAAACCGCCAAAACCGAATGTGGCTTTTTTGGCACGTATCTCATTACGAAATGCCTCTTTGAGACTGAAGCGTTCTTTGACAATGGCTTTTGATGACACTGTTTTTTTCTTTTCTTGATTCATTCGTTACTCTTTTTATGGGGCTTTATATCCAAATACTCTCTAATAGCCTCCATAAATGCCTTTAGATCTGAAGGCTGTCTGGAAGTGATAAGGTTTTTGTCTACCACCACTTCCTCATCCCTGTAGATGGCACCGGCATTTTTTAACTCTTCTGCAATGCTTTTATAGCCTGTCACTATTCTTCCTTTCAGTAGCCCTGCAGAGATCAGTATCTGCGGGCCATGACATATGGCAGCTATGGGTTTTCTTTGCTCAAAGAAATGTTGGACGATCTGCAGTACTTTTGGATCTTTTCGCAGTACAGCAGGGGCTTTGCCTCCCGGAAGGATCACAATATCGTATTGTGTGGGGTCTACTTCGTCGGGTGTCACAGTGGTATCTGCACACCACCCGTGTTTACCACAGATAGTGCCCTTTTCCAAAGACGCGATATCTACACTTACACCTGACTCTTGAAGATATTGATAGGGTATTTGCAACTCGGAATCTTCAAAAAGATCCGCACTGATGATCAACGCTTTCATACTCTCTTTCCATCCTTATTATCATTCATTATAACATATGATCGTTGCTGTTCATTTCATATAGTCTTTTGCTATGACATGATTGAAAGTTCATGATGCAATAATGGTATAATATAAAACAACATATCTAAGACAAAGGAGCATCCTAAGATGGCAGAGATCGGGAAAAGCATTATATTCATAGGAATTATAATTGTAGTCATCGGTATCGTTCTTAGTTTCAGCGATAAACTCCCCTTTTCCTTAGGCAAATTGCCGGGGGATATTGTCTACAAAAAAGAACATACCACTTTTTACTTTCCTATCACAACATCGATCATTGTCAGTATTGTTTTATCCCTTCTTTTTACTTTTTTTGGAAAGTTCTTCAAATAATACTATGTACTGAATATTTCAAACCTGTTAAGTTTTTTTGTATCGCTGCGGCACCATTTTTGTTGCATATCAGTGTTGATCCCTCTTTTTAAATATCCATAATCAATACATTATCTTGATATCATTAATTTTTTAAGTGTAAAATAGAATGTAGGGTTAGTGGTGTAGCACTAAAATCTTGAAAGAAGGTAAATGTAAAATGAAAAAGCTAAAAAGAATTCTTGTGGGTATTGACATTTTTGCAAAACCAAACAATGTTTTAAAGCGGGCATTGATGGTAGCAAAACAAAACAGGGCTGAACTGTTCATCGTTCATGCGGTACAGACACCCTGGCTCTCGATCCCAAGCTATTTTGGAAACGAAGAGATCAGCATTGATATCAAGGGTATTACAAAAAAAATAGAAAAAAAGATACAAGCCTTGAACAAGGATGACAAAATACCTTATAGCGTTTTGGTAAAAGAAGGTAATCCCAGTGATATCATTCTTTACGAATCAAAATTACTTCAAACGGATATGATAGTCATAGGTGCAAGTGAAAAAAGTAAAAAAAGATATTTGGGTACAACAGCAGAAAAAGTGGCACATCAAAGCCACTTACCGGTTCTAATCGTTAAAAACAGTGTAAAAAAACCCTATCAAAATATTGTGGCACCTACAGACCTTCAAATACAATCAAAACAGAGCATTCTTTTTGCAAAAAATATTTTCCCATCAGCGAAGATCAAGGTAGTAAACAGTTCTGAGATCATTTATGTAGACGGACCCTATACGGTAGTAGGGCCGGATTTTGAGGAATATAATAGAAAAGCAAGAATCAGTGCTGAGAAGGATTTAAAGAACTTCATAAAGGATCTTCCCGTAAACAAAGGTGAAATAATTGATGGAAAGGGCAATGGTAAAGAAGTACTGCTTGACTATATCAACAAAGGATCTTATGATCTTGCAGTAATAGGTTCTCGAGGTACTTCAGGCTTTAAAGCATTACTCGGAAGCATGGCATCTTCCATCTTAAGGGAAACATCTACTGATGTCCTGGTATATGTCCCGTAGATTATTCTTCTCTGATAGAGACAAGAGATGAAGATCTTTGATTGCATATATTACTAAATATTCAGTCTTATGCCAGCGGATAGAGGATGTTGATTATTGACTGTAGAATATAAACAAAGGAGCCCAGGCAATAGTATGTTACTGAATATTCCAAACCTGTTAAGTCTTTTTCGAATCATTGCAGCACCGTTCCTGTTACTTGCAGGCTGGCTTGGAAGAGCAGATCTCTTTTTTATACTTTTTGGACTAATGCTGCTTTCAGATGCACTTGACGGGTTTATTGCCAGAGCGTTGCATCAGACAAGTGAACTTGGTGCAAGGCTCGACAGTTACGGGGATATTTTGACCTATCTTTGTACTGCGTTGGCTGCCTGGTTACTTTGGCCCGATATGATCAAGGTGGAGTTTCATTATATTGTTGCAGTGATCACTCTGTATATAGTTCCTGCATTTTTTGCTCTGGCAAAGTTTGGGAAGCTTGCCAGTTATCACACATGGATCACTAAGATCTCAGCTGTACTGATGGGTATGGGTGTTATTCTGTTCCTTGGATTTGGCAATACACTTTTGTTTCATATAGCAGTCTATTTTCTAGTGATTGAAATGCTGGAAAATATTGTCATCACGCTCATGCTGCCAAAACCCAAAAGCAATATACATTCCATTTGGCATGCCTGGAAGGAGAGACAATGCAATTGACATTTTTAGGAACCAGTGCCGGTAAACCGACAAAGGAGAGAAATGTTTCTGCACTTGCACTGGAATTTGACCAGGATAACAAATGGTATCTTTTTGATTGCGGGGAGGCGACGCAGCATCAGATCATGAGAAGCAGACTCTCTGTGGGAAAACTTGATACCATTTTCATCACCCATCTTCATGGTGACCACTATTATGGACTGCCGGGACTACTCTCTACCAAGATGCTGGATAAAGCATTCAGACCTTTGCGTGTTTATGGTCCAAAAGGGATCAGGAAATTTATTGGGTGTGCACTTGATATTTCGTTCGAACACCTCGGATATGAACTTGAAGTCATCGAATACGAAGCCGAAGAGACTTTTGTATTTGACAAATTTTCATTAAAAGTATTGCCTCTGGTACACTCCATAGAAAGTTTTGCGTTTTATATGAAAGAGAATGACATAAGCAACAAACTCAATGAAGAGAAACTAAGAGCCATAGGAATGGAACCGTCACCCCTTTACGGTGAATTGAAAAAGGGAAGAAGTATCATGTTTCAGGGTAAACAGCTTGACCCCAAAGCGTTTATGCTTGAGCCTGTATTGGGAAGATCTCTTATCATTGCCGGAGACAACAGTGAACCGGCTGTGCTGGGAGGGTACCTTGAAGATCTCGATCTCTTGGTGCATGAGTGTACCTATACGCAAGAAGTATATGACAACCTTCCGGTCAAAGTACTGCATACGACTGCAAAAGAGCTTGCCCATGCAGCAGAGGAGAAGCATGTCAAGAACCTGATCGCTACACATATAGCTCCCCGATATAACAAGCGCAGCCGTTTTAGTGTAGAGATGATATTCAATGAGATAAAACATGGCTACAAAGGCAAACTTTATATTGCCAATGATTTTGATGTCTATATTCTTAGCAGAAACGGTGTCGTTGAGAAATTATAGAAAAACACTATTATTTATGTATTTGGATTTGACTCTGATTATACTTTAATCTTAAAATATGATATTATTAAAAATAAAGAGCACTTATGGAAACAGTGTGCCGATAATCTTGAAAAAAGGTGGATAAATAATGAAAAAGTTAAAAAGAATTGTTGTGGGTATCGATGTCTTATCCAAATCAAGCAATATTTTAAAAAGGGCTGTGATCTTGGCAAAAGAGAATGAAGCCGACCTGTTTATTGTTCATGCGGTACAAACACCCTGGTTATCTTTGCCGGGTTATTTTGGCGGCAAAGAGATAACTGTCGATGCAAAAGGCATCACAAAGAAAATAGAAAAAAAGATAAAAGCAGTGAACAAAGATGATAAAGTGTCTTATACTATAATTGTCAAAGAAGGCGATGCAGATGACATCTTGTTGTACGAATCAAAATTACTCAAAGCAGATATGATTGTAATAGGAAAGCACACAAAGTCTAAAACCGGAGAAAATATTTTGGGTTCCATAGCGCAAAAAGTGGCACACAAAAGTCATTTGCCGATTTTGATCGTAAAGAACAAAGTAAAGGACTCCTATAAAAATGTTTTAGCTCCGACAGACTTTGGAGTGCAGTCAAAACAGAGTATTTTATTTGTAAAAAATATTTGTCCTTCTGCAAAGATAAGGGCAGTCTTTGCCTATGAATCATTTTATACAGCAGGTATCTATACTACAGGTGCTTACCCTCTTGAGACCGTAGAAAATTTCGATATTCAACAATACGATAAAGCTGAAAAAGCTGCTGCAAAAAATAACTTAAAAGAGTTTATAAAAGCTGTCGGTATAGACGGAGGAAAAGTGATTGACGGAAAATACGATAGCAAGAAAGCACTGCTTAAATATATTAAAAAGAATACTTTTGATCTTGTCGTTGTCGGTTCACGGGGTACTGCAGGCTTTAATGCATTACTCGGAAGTGTTGCATCTTATGTCTTGAAGGAAGCGCCTACAGATGTGTTAGTGTATGTACCCATAGATTGATTTTTTAGATAAGCGGGATAATCTAATTATCCCGTACGCTGCAGTTGATCAGATCCCGATCTTCTCGCCATATTCAACAATATGCGCTTTTTTATGTAAACGTCTTTTTATTTCTTGCTGAAAGATCTCTTGTTTGTCTCTCTCACCGTGAACAAGAAATACTTTATCTAAACGTGTGAAATTATTCATCCACCCGATCAATCCATTTTGATCTGCATGGGCAGAAAAACCATTGATAGTATGTACTTTGGCTTTGACGATGATCTCCTCGCCATAAACGGTGATCCTCCTGGCGCCATCCACGATCTTGCGTCCCAGTGTGCCTTCTACCTGATAACCGACAAATACAAGTGCATTTTTTTTATTCCAGAGACGGTGCTTGAAATGTTTGAGTATCCGTCCACCGTTACACATACCCGCACCGGCGATGATAATGCATCGACTCTCTTCACTGTTGATCTTTATGGAATCCTCTACCCTGAGTGTATAGTACAAATAAGGAAAATCAAAGATCGTACCGTCGCGTTTCAAAAATGCATTACAATATTCACTCAGCTCTTCATGGTAGCGTTTGTAGATCTCTGTTGCACGTATTGCCATGGGCGAATCAAGAAAGATCTTGCAGGCAGGAAGATCTCCTCTGTCATACATCTGCTTGAGCAGGCATAGGATTTCCTGCGTCCGCTCTATCGCAAAAGAGGGTATGAGTACATTACCATCATTCTTGAATGTTTCCAGGATCACCTCCTGCAATTCCGCATCACTCTCTTCAACCCCTTTATGATTTCTGTCTCCATAAGTAGATTCAATGAAGAGAGCATCTGCTTCCTTGATGATTTCAGGAGAAGACATGACCAGGTCATCATCATTTCCAAGGTCTCCGCTGAATACTACTTTTTTCTTTACACTATCCTCTTCAAATATGACTTCAATGATCGCAGAATCAAGTATATGTCCGGCATTTTTGAAGTTGATAAAAATGCCATTTCCAAGATCGATCTGTTGGTCGTACACAGCGAAGATCATAGGAAGATGATACACGGATTGTACATCGGCAGTTTTGTAAAGAGGTTTTTTTACCTTTTTTTCCTCTCCCCGACGTTGTGCTTTTCTGTATTGTGTTTTATACTCTTCTTCCATCAGGTGTGCACTGTCGAGTAAAACCACCTCAGCCAGATCCATCGTAGAGCGGTTGGTTACGATAGTACCTTTAAATCCTTCTTTTACAAGCTTGGGGATCCGTCCTACATGATCCAGGTGGGCATGGGTGATAAGAAGAAAATCCACTGTAGAAGGTTCAAATCCAAAAGCTTCAAAGTTACGTTCTTCAACATTGCCTTGAAACATCCCGCAATCGATCAAAATATTGATACCGCTATGTAACTGAAGCAGGTGACAAGACCCTGTAACCACTTCTGCCGCACCGTATGATTGTAATATTGCCATGAAACTCTCCTTCTGTTTTATTTACTCTATTCTACTTACTTTATCGTAAAATATATACATTACACCATTACGTAAAGAACATATGACCAAGCCATAATCCTCCGCCCATCATTCCAAGAGTGATCAGAAAAAAGAGTGTCAGTCTCCAACCGATTCTTTTGCCGCCTATCCAATAAATGATCCCCAATTTAACCAGAGAGTTGGTTACTGAAGCGATCACAATACCGTTTGCTGAAGCCTGCAGGGAGAGTTTCTTATCCGTGGCAAGTTGTGTCAGTGAAAGAGTGATCGCATCCACATCTGTGATCCCGGAGAGTGTAGAGATGATATAGACACCGATATTCCCGTAATGGTTCTGAACGATACTGATCGCACCATAGATAACACCGAACAGTATACCGAACTTTATCGCCTCACTGAGTTGAAGCGGGTTTTTTCCAATATCTGTTTTTTCCAGATCGAATGCAGCAGTTTGAGAGTGTTTATAGAGGATGTAAACAAAGATAAAACCACTCAAGCTGGCAGCAGTGTAAGGCAAGAGCAGTGTCAGTGCCACTTTTTGGTTGATCACAAATGCTTCAAAAAGTACTCTTATATACATGAGTGTACAAGCCATAGCGATACCGGCAGCAAAATTATTGAGATACTCTTTCTGGGTCGTATACATCTGGGAAAGAGAAATGGAAACTGCTGTAGAGGAGATAAGCCCGCCAAAGAGGCCTGTCAGAAGTACCCCTCTTTTGTTCCCAAGTATCTTTATGGCCACATAACCGACAAAAGAGATCGATGCAATAATGATAGCCATCAGCCATGTCTTGTATGGATTGAAAAGTTTATATGGCCCTATCATCTCATCAGGCAGTATCGGCAGGATCAAAAAGGTCATTGCCAAAAGCAGTATACTGGCATTGAGATCGGTTGGTGTGATGTTTTGTTCTATCTCTTGCAGACGTGGTTTGATCTCCAAAAGAATGATCATCAAAATACCGATGAAGATCGCGTACTGTTCCAAATGAAAATAAACCATCAAACCCAGAAGATAGGTGATGATCGCTGCTATCTGGGAGGTCATCCCCATTTTTTTGTAAAGAACAGCTTTTAAATAGTAAGAAAGAATAATGAGTCCAACAAGCAAAAAAGCAACGATGCTAACGATAATGGGAGCAGATTTGGCCAACCAACCCGATAAAAACCCAAGCAAAGCGATCAGTGCAAAGGTGCGTGAACCGGCAACAAAATAAGCTTCTTTTTTCTCATCGTGGGTATAAAGGTTTGCCATGGTCCGCTGCAAACCTATGATAAACCCAAGTGTAACTGCGATGAGAAGTGATCTTATGAGTATATAATCCATTATGATCCTTCCGTATGATTATTATCTAAAGTTTTTCCCCTCTCCATGAGCATCAATTCTATTATTTTGTAGATTTCTGTAGCAATAAAGATCGGGATTGCGACTTCAAAGATCAGCAGCCAATCCTCCCAGCCCAGAGGAACTGTGTGCAGGGCATCCTGAAGGAACGGTACATATACGGCAGCCACCTGTAAAGAAACGGTCACTAGCCATGCAGCGATCAGCCACCCATTGCTGAAAAAGCCCAAGGTGTAGATGGGTGCGTGCAGTGAACGGTAATTGAAAACGTTCATCTTTTCCAAAATGATGATCGCGGTGAAAGCGGCAGTCTGTGCCAGAGCCACTGCCTGAGTTTCAGGCAGTCCGGATGCAAGATAATGATGGAAGATCCACAAGGTTGCTCCCCCGATATAGCCTCCAAGTAAGAGGATCATAATGATCCCTCTGGTCTGGAGAAATGCTTCATTCATCCCTCGAGGAGGGCGGTGCATGGTGCCTTTTTCTGCTTTTTCCATACCCAATGCTACAGCGGTCATTCCATCCGTGACCAGGTTCATCCATAAGATCTGCACAGGCAGAAGGATCAACGGTCCGCCCAGAAGGATATTGACAAAGATCGCTATGACCTCTCCGATATTGGATGAAAGCAGGTAGGTGACAAATTTTTTGATGTTGTCATACTGTCTTCGCCCCTCTCTGACCGCATTGATAATGGAGGCAAAATTGTCATCAAGAAGTATCATGTCGGCTGCACCCTTGGCCACATCCGTTCCTCTCATGCCCATAGCGATACCGATATCCGCTTTTTTGAGTGCCGGTGCATCATTGACCCCGTCACCTGTCATAGCTGTAACAGAACCATCTTCCTGAAGTATCTGAACGATACGCATTTTATCGGCCGGTGTGGTTCTTGCAAAGAGTGTACCCTCTTTAAGTTTTTTCCTCAATATGTTATCATCCATGCTGTCAAGTTCACTGCCTGTGACAGCATGTTGGACATCAAGACCTACCTCTTTTGCGATCGCCATAGCGGTCAAAGGTGCATCCCCGGTGATCATGACAACATTGATGCCTGCCTTTGCGGCAGTCTGAATAGCATCAAAGACTTCAGGCCTTGGAGGATCGATAATGCCTACGGCTCCCAATAGAACCAGGTCATTTTCTACATCATCGGCATCGAGTTTAATACCTTTGGGCAATACACGTTTTGCCATAGCCAGAGTACGCAGACCGTTTCGTGCCAGTTCGCTGTAAGCCTCTTCAAAAGCTTTTTTGTGTTTCTCCTCAAGCGGCTGTACTTTGGTTCCGTCAAAATAGTAGTTTGAACGCTCCAGCAATACTTCCGGTGCTCCTTTGATGTAAGCAATATGCTTATCTTTCTCCTGAATGATGACACTCATCCGTTTACGCTGTGAGTTGAAAGAGAACTCTGTTGTGATCTTTTCACTCACATCCGGAGTCAGCCAGGCTTTATAGGCTGCAACGATCAATGACGCCTCGGTCGGTTCTCCGGTGATCTTCCACTCGTCCTTTTCTTTGTTCAGACCGGCGTGGGTACAGATAAGTCCGGTTTTGAGCAGTTCGAGAAGATCTTTTCTTTCCTTGTAATTTATTTTTTTCTTATCTTTCTCAAAGTGACCTTTTGGATCATATCCGCTCCCCGTTACCTCTACTGCACCGTTAAAAAGCCATATCTTCTGTACGGTCATCTGGTTTTGTGTCAGTGTTCCTGTTTTATCGGTACAGATGACATTGGCACTGCCAAGTGCTTCGGCAGCCTGCAAACGGCGAAGCAGGGCTTTTTGCCGCACCATTGCCTTGACACCCAATGCCAGTGTAATGGTCACAACGGCCGGTAAGCCCTCGGGAACAACCGCTACGGCCAGGGAAATACCGGTAAGGAACATTTCCATTATATCTTTCCCCAGAAGGTATCCGATAATGGCAACAAATGCTGCAATGCCTACAGAAAAGATCCCGAGTTTTTTACCCAGAACAGCCAGCTTTTTCTGCAAAGGTGTCTGTGTAGTACCTACCTCACTGGTCATTTTTGCGATCTTCCCGAATTCGGTTTTCATACCCGTAGCAACAACGATGCCTTTGGCATAGCCGTTGACAACATTCGTACCCATCCATGTCATGGAGCTTCGCTCGCTCAATGCACTTTTTTGAGGTACTGCTTCCGTACTTTTAAGGGAAGCAACTGACTCTCCGGTAAGCGCAGACTCATCTACCTTGAGGTTTACAGCTTCAATGAGTCGGAGATCTGCGGGGATCTTGTCTCCGATCTCAAGAAAAACGATATCTCCGGGAACCAGTTCTGTCGAATCGACCTCCTTCTTTTCTCCATTTCTTAAAACCTTACAGCGCAGGGAAAGCATTTTCTGCAGTGCTTCTATAGCTTTTTCAGCTTTGAATTCCTGAATAAATCCTAGAATACCGTTCAGGATGACGATGATCATAATGGTAACAGCATCTCCTATCTCCCCTATGGCAAAAGAGATCGCTGCGGCGATCAGAAGGATGATGATCAGCACATCCGTAAATTGTCTGAAAAGGATCCATTGCCACTTTTCTTTGTGCACAGAATGGATACGATTGGGGCCGTAACGTATTTGGCGTTGTTCTATTTCAGATTTTGAAAGTCCTTTTTGGGGATCTGTGCCCAATTCTTTGGCTACATTCTTAACCTTCTGGGCATAGAGAGGGATCTTGGCTTCGCTTTTTTTCTTTATGGCAGTTTTCTTTTTTTCCTCTAAGAGAGGTGTCATCATCTGGCTTTTCCATCGTGAGACCATAAAAGAGAAGAGCAGGGGAACCAAAACCGTAGAGAATGAAGAAGCAGCGACCAGTGCAGTAAAAAGCTGACTGTCGATCAACTGTGCATCAAATAAAAGTTTTGCTACGATGATCTCTGTAGTAAGCCTGACATTAAGCCCTATACCTATGGTTAATGCCTCTTTAAAGGTAAGTTTTTTCATCGGTACCATCAAGAGGATACCGAAGGTCTTACCGATAAAATCGGCCATAAAAAGCATGAAAGCAAGAAAAGGTGCCTGGATAAGCCCTTCAAGATCTACGCTCATCCCGATCCAGAGAAAAAAGATCACTCCAAAGAAGCCGTAACTTACAGCACGCACTGCTTTGGTGGCTCGAATACCTTCTTCATTGGCAGCATCGAATACGGGCCGCATTAGCATACCCGCAACAATCGCACCTACGACCAGGCCAAGCTCTGAATATTCTGCAAACCCTCCAAACACAAAAAGGGTAATAATGGTGAGCAGGATCAAGTTCTGCACACGGATCTTCAGCCAGTGGGAAAGAGGAACGAGCACAAAACGCCATGCAAGCCATGCAGTGGCTGTAAAAAGAAGAATATTGATCAAAATATCAGTAATCTCTTTTGTATCACTGGTGATAAGACCGCTTTTCGTACCTATCCATACCGATACCAAGGCGACAAGAAAAACTTCTATCACGTCATCCAGTACGCCTGCCCCGACAATGTAATTGCCTATTTTGGTTTTGATGAGCCCAAATTCATCCAGTATCGGTACTATCACCGCTTCTGCTGTAGGCATACGGGTTATCCCGATAACAATAGCCACTACCCATCCGTAATCCATATAGAGCATTAATGCAGCACCAAGTAAAAAAGGAAAAAGGGTATTGAGAATGGTGGCAAGTATAATATCGCCGCTCTGGGAACGCATCTCCTTCATATCGATCTGCAGACCGATAAAGAAAAGTAAAAAGAGCACCCCAAGTTCAGCTAGAACGGTAAAGATCTCATTAAAGGAACCATGGGAAAGCAGATCACCGATCGGGGTATAGTGTGCCCCCATGGCAACAAAAAGCGCAGCCAGGATCCCCGGAATTTTCAAGCGTTCCATAAACCCGGCCAAAACGTAGGTCAGTCCAAAAAGCAGAGCCAATAACAATAAAAACTGGCCGAGCAACTGATCGTTCATGTCACATCCCTCCTCAAAGATATATATTAATCATATCATAAAACCCTCTTAAAGTGTATTTACTCTATACAAAGAGGATTAAATATGCGATAATTTGTTAGTTTATTTTATTAATATTTTAAGAGTACAATTTCTTAGAGGTAGATTTTATTATAATACAGCAAGCTTAGCATGATCATTAGGCAAGAAGGAGAAAAAATGGCAACAGTAACCTCATACGGTGCAGCGGAAGTCGTAACAGGGTCATGTCATCTATTACATATAGAAGGTGGGCCGCAGATCCTGATAGATTGCGGTATGTTTCAAGGGCGTGAAGAGGATCGGAACAATACTCCGTTCGAGTTTGATCCTACAGCGGTTGATCACCTGCTTGTGACCCATGCACATCTTGATCATGTAGGGCGTATACCCAAACTGGTCAAAGAAGGATTTACCGGCACTATTCATGCCACAGCTGCAACACGGGATCTGACAGAGGTTATTTTACTTGACAGTGCCAAGATAATGAAAGAAGACTATCAGACAAGTTATAGAAAAGCCCAGAGGCGAGGTAAAGAGGATGATGTCAGAGAAGCACTTTATACAGAAGAAGATGTAGAAGCTGCTTTTGATCTCGCCTGGCATTATCCCACATATGAAGAGACCTTTACAATGCAAGAGGGCATAAAGGTCACGTATTACAATGCAGGTCATATTTTAGGATCAGCTTTTATTGAAATTATCTATCTTGAGAATAATGTAGAGCATACGATCGTCTTTTCAGGTGATATTGGCAATGACAACAATATAGTATTGCCTGATCTTAAGCCGTGCCGACATACGGATTACCTGTATGTTGAATCAACCTATGGTGACCGTAATCATCAGAGTGCAGAAGTGAGTACAACGGAGTTTAAACGTATCATCATAGATACATTGCATGACTGGGGTAATGTACTGATCCCTTCATTTGCTGTAGAACGGACACAGGAGCTCCTTTGTATTCTCAAAGAGATGTATTACAGAAAAGAGTTGCCTGATTGTAAGATCTTTGTTGATAGTCCTATGGCCATACGTGCAACGGAGGTGTATAGGAATTATGCCGCCCAATTGAGTTCGGAATGTCAACAGATCAAGGAAAGGGATGGTACGGTCTTTGATTTTGAGGATCTCATCTATACCTTGGATGTAGATGCATCCAAGTCAATCAATGAGGTAGATCATCGTGCCATTATCATTGCCGGAAGCGGGATGTGCACAGGGGGAAGGATACTGCATCATTTCAAAAACCGTTTATGGAATCGGAAAAATGCTGTGATCTTTGTAGGATATCAGGCAGTAGATACTTTGGGCCGTTATATTGTAGACGGTGCACGCTGGGTGAAGATATATGATGAAGATATACTCATTAAGGCAAGCATCTATACGATCAACGGTTTTTCTGCCCATGCCGATCAGAATGGCATACTGAAATGGATATCGCAGATGGAAGGTCTTAAGAAGATATATCTTGTGCATGGAGAGGAAGACAAACAGATAATATTGAGAAGTGTTCTTGAAAACGCTCTACACCTACGGGCCCATATCGTCGAACCGGAAGAAGTAATTTATCTGCAATAATTACAGCAAGCAAAATGAAATGCTTTCTTTGACGTAATAGTTCAAAGAATCATTGATCTTCCGGTATTAAAAAACACTTCGAACTTTTCATTACACAAACATTGCATATGACTTGGCTATAATTTAAAAATAGAAATACTTTAAAGTAGAGAAAGGATTTAATATGACACATACATTAATGACACTACCTTTTGATGAAAATGCATTGGAACCGTACATTTCAAGTGAGACCATGCAGTATCATCACGGTAAGCACCATGCTGGCTATGTCAATAAGTTAAATACGCTGATCAAAGATACAGAATTTGCCGAGATGGAACTTGATGAGATCATTAAAAAGTCTTCGGGAGGTATTTTCAACAATGCTTCTCAAGTGTACAATCATAACTTTTACTTCAAGGGAATGAGCAGCAAAAAAAGTACACCTTCAAAGACCCTGGTAGAAGCCATTGAACGTGACTTTGCTTCAATGGAGAAATTTAAAGATCTCTTTCTTCAAGCCGCTGCAAACCTCTTTGGATCAGGATGGGTATGGCTGAGCATCAATAAAGAAGAGAAGCTGATCATCGAATCGCGATCCAATGCCGATAATCCTATCCTTGATGATCATATACCGCTGCTCACCTGTGATGTCTGGGAGCATGCCTACTATATTGATTATAGAAATGCAAGGGCAGAATATCTTGAAAAATGGTGGGAACTGGTCAATTGGGATTTTGTTTCAGAGAATTTTGTGAATCCGCATTATCTTGTTTTCCCCTGCGATGACTATAGCGGTGCCTGTGAATTTAAAGAAGAAAAATGATCTTCTGACCATTATGTTAGGGATTGCCGCAATCTATTTCAAAGATACCTATGCAGATTCAAAAATCGAATATATCACCAAAGAAGTTAAAGTGATACATTAATGATCATGGTATCCGCCACAGGAAATTTTTAACCACTCATAAAGTTGATGTCGGTACAGAAATTTCCTATACGATAGAAGAGGCTTTTGTCGATTATCACGTCCTATCAAAATAGGACAGATACTTGCCAGACTGGAGGCAACGAAAATTCTATTTATTTTTTTCCTTTTTTTCAGCTCTCTCTTTTTTCTTATAGTCTTTGATATGTTTTTTGATCTCTTGTTTCAACTCTTTTTTAAGCATACTGTCCATTTGCTTTTTAATGTACTTTTTAATTTTTTTCTTTTCGATCACGTTTAATCCTTTGAGCAACTATTAGAAGCTGTATGTTTGATATTATGATAGGATAAAAAAACTTTATGTTGCATAAAAGAGATTCTAAATACAGATAGCCTGTTTTATTTTTTCCTGATTAAGCTTTTTAATGAGTTTGGCAGAGAGTTCACCATAACGTTCTTCATCTAAATTAAGCTGTGTTTGTACTTCTTTTATATCTGTACCCTCAGCCCATGCTTTGAGTAGCTTAAGTTCTTTTTTAGTGAGTTTTATTTTGAGTGACTCAAGCAGTTCATCTTCATCTTTAAGTGGGTTGACCAATTTTTTAATGTGTTTTTCTATCTCTTGCTTCAGTGTTGACACTATTTTTTCCTTTTTAACTGTTTTTAGCGATCACGATGATATTCAGTATATTCATCATCTATTACTTTTTGCATGTCATCATGTAATTTATTAAACCAATCTTTGTCTGCTTTGCTCACATCAATTGTAGGAAGAAAATGGTATTTAACTGTTGAGCTATGTCCTGTTTTTTCATGCTCATTGAGCAGGTGTTTGCTTCCCGTAATGATAACAGGCTGCACTTTTAAGCCTAATTTTTCAGCGATCATACTTGTACCTTGCTTAAATGGCAACAGGGTTTGATTTTTTGCTCTGGTACCTTCAGGGAAGATAGCTATGGCTCTGTTTTGGGATGCGACGGTCTCTTTTGTATCTTTAAGCAGTTTGATCAAACCTGCTTTATTGCCGCGATCCAAAGATATCATATCTCCGAATTTAAGAAGGTTGCCAAACCAGAACATATCAAAAAGTTCTTTTTTTGCTACCCATTTAAGATGATTTCCCTGCAGGGCTTCCATGCCAATGATATCTACAATACCCTGATGGTTCATCACGATCATGTCAGCTTCGGGATCCAGCTCTCCTTCTTGTTCCAGCTTTCCGCCTATTAGGAAGAGGATTATACGATTGAGCTTATGCATGATCACCCCTTTGTGCTTCTTGAACATCATTATCAGCGGGATCATGACCACTCCGACCATAAAAGCGATGACCAATGCATCCCAGTAGAATCTAATTTTTGCAAAGATCTTCATTTTTGACCCATCCTATCATTCCTTTTTTGTACTCTACTTTCTTAAATTCACCACGTTCATCCAGCAGCATGGTTTCTATCTTATTCTCTATTCTTGTTCCGATGGTACTGGTCTGCGTAGGCAGAATATAGAGAGGTGCTCCCTGTTTGACACATATCTTTTTATGCGGGATGTAAAATGTCATCAGCGTGATCAGGGAAACCACACTGAGAACAAGATAAAAGAAATCTCTTTTCCATAAAAACATGAGTAGAAAAAAGAGTCCAAAGAAGATAAGAATATAGCGTTTTAGTCTATCAAATGCATCCACCTTCGGATTGAGGTCTGATTGCGTTGTCACTGAGGAATTTTGCAATTCTATGGGTACTTTAAGTGTGAAAAAACGCTTTTTGATAGTGTTGAAATAGCTGAACTCAAGCTCTTTTTGTGTTCTGGGGAGGACAACATAGAATTCTGCCGTTACCTTGGCATTGTCTCTTCTGAGATCTTCAATACCGCTTTCTTTAATGTTCTTTAAGGCAATATCTTCAAGGTTCGCTTCATAGGCTTCTATGGAAAGTGTCACCATATGATTTTTACTATCATAGTTTGAGACTTGGTAATTTTTTATTTTCATATCTGCTGCAAGTACAGCAGAAAAATTTTTGGGACTTTTAAGCGAAGCAAGAGGGATCATCTGCGGCTCAAGTGAAATATCTACATTCTCAGAGACAATGAAAAGCTTTGGAATACGTACATCAACCTTGGAAGCTTTAAAATAGAAAGTATAAAAACGGTCATTCCCGTTACGGACCACTAAAGGCTTTTCAAAGAGAGGATGAACACTGCTTAAAGTATCGAATATAAATTGAGGATGATCATCATACTGCGAAACATCTATTACCGTGACGGGGAAAACCTGGTTTTCATAGACTTTTTTAGGCACATAACTGTATCTGTACTCATCTTGGGCATTGAGTAGGGCAGTCAATGCAAAAAAGACTGCCCACACCATCCAAAAAGAGACAGATCTCGGCATTATGCTTCAAAACCTTTAAGCATACGGATACCATCCTCACTGCCCAATATAGCTTCAAGGGCACGTTCAGGGTGAGGCATGAGTCCAAAGACATTTTTTGACTCATTGCATACACCTGCGATGGAAGTAACGGAACCGTTCACTACGACAGGATTTCCCTCTTCATCTGAATAGCGAAGAAGTATTTGATTGTTGGCTTCAAGTTTTTTAAAGCCTTCCTCATCGATATAATAGTTGCCGTCTGCATGGGCAATAGGGATATTAAGCACTTCACCTTTTGCACATTTGTTCAAAAATGCATTGTCATTATTGATGACGCAAAGATTTTGATGTTTTGAAATAAAGTGAAGGTTATTATTGCGCTTCAGAGCACCCGGAAGCAAACCGGCTTCTGTAAGGATCTGGAAACCGTTGCAGATACCAAGTACCTGACCACCGTTATTCGCATAGGACGTGACTGCTTTCATTACAGGAGAAAAATGTGCAATAGAACCTGAACGCAGGTAGTCTCCGTAAGAGAATCCTCCAGGTACGACCACAAGGTCAATATTTGCAGGAAGTGCTTCGTCTTCATGCCACACAAGTTGTGTAGTATGCCCCAATTTTTCAAATGCATACTGGGTATCGAACTCACAGTTCGTCCCGGGAAATCTTAATACTGCTACTTTCATATTAATTGATCTCTATAGTGTAATCTTCAATAACAGTGTTTGCAAGCAGTGTCTCACACATCTCTTTTACTTCAGCTTCGGCTTTTGCTTTGTCGTCAGTATCGAGTTGAAGAATGATCTGCTTACCGATACGGACATCCTTTACCCCTGTAAATCCAAGAGAATCAAGTGCGTGATGTGCTGCTTTGCCTTGAGGATCAAGAACACCCTCTTTTAAAAATACATTTACAATAGCTGTCATTATTATTTTCCCCCTAAAATTCTGTTTAATACTTCTTCGTAAGCCACTTTGAGGCCACCCAATCCTTCTCTGAACCTGTCTTTGTCCATCTTCTCACCACTCTCGGAATCCCAGAGTCTGAAGTTGTCCGGACTAAGCTCATCTATAAGAATGATATTGCCATCCATGTCTCTACCGAACTCAAGTTTGAAATCCACAAGAGTGAGATTACGCTCGGCATAGAAAGCTTTGAGCAGATCATTGATCCTTCTTGCCATATAACGGATATAGTCAAGCTCTGAAGTATCTTTGACCAATTCAAGAATGAGACAGTGCTGGTCATTGAGTTTAGGATCGCCAAGTTCATCATTCTTGTAATCGAATTCTACAAGCGTGAATGGAAGCACTTTTCCATCTTCAATACCGAGATTTCTACTCAGTGACCCTGTAGCAATGTTTCTTACGATCACTTCGATCAAAATAACATCTGCTTTTTTGTGAAGCATATGGTTGTCATCGATCATCTCTACAAAGTGAGTAGAAATGCCTTTTTTCTGCAGATATTTAAAAAGTTCTGTAGATATCTTATTGTTGAGGGCACCTTTTCCCTCTTCGCTTGA
This sequence comes from Sulfurovum sp., assembly GCA_024762315.1. Classification (GTDB taxonomy): domain Bacteria; phylum Campylobacterota; class Campylobacteria; order Campylobacterales; family Sulfurovaceae; genus Sulfurovum. Next base: position 5,312 of record JANTHR010000018.1, on the reverse strand, counting down.
TTTCTTTTCACCGTTAAAAGCAGTCAGATCGTCTTTAAATTCTGAGATATAGAGCTTCTCGTCATCTGTTGACCATATCTTTTTTGCTTTTCCCTCATAGACTAAAGTCTTTTTTTCTGCCATTATTTTCTTCCTTTGCTTGTGATGATCAGTGCTTTCATAATATCAACAGCACTTTTAAGTTGTGTATCTTTAAAAAGCTGTTCTTCTGTGATGATCGTGTTATCTACTTTGGTTGTATTTGCATCTGTAGCATTGCTGTCAACTTTTGTAGCATTCCCCTCAATTTTTTTAAGTTCACTCTCTAAATGCTTTTTCAGGTCTCTTTCTTTTAACAAAACAGGGTCTTCCTGAACCTCTATTTTATTTAAATGTGCAATAATATCCGGTGTGACCCCTACTGCCTGAATAGTTCGCCCGCTTGGAAGATAATATCTTGCGACAGTCAGTTTCAAGGCTTCGTCTTTCCCGACAGGCATGACGATCTGCACAGAACCCTTACCGAATGTTTTTTCACCCACGACAATAGAACGATTGAAGTCCTGTAATGCACCGCTTACGATCTCACTGGCACTGGCGGACCCTCCATTGACGAGCACAACAATTGGTGTTGTCGTATCACTGTTGGCTTTGGTTGCCTTATATTCAATATTCTCTGATTTGCTTCGGCCTTTTTGGCTTACGATCACACCTTTCTCAACAAAAAGATCAACCAGGCCGACAGCCTGATCCAACAATCCTCCGGGGTTATTTCTTAGATCAAGAATAATGCCTTCGGTTTTGTTGTGTTCTTTAATGGCTTTTTGAACACCCTCTACGACTTTCTGGTCAAAAGAGGTGATGTGAAGATAGAGGATTTTCTCATCTATAGTCTTAGTATAGACTGACTGAATTTTAATAATATCTCTAGTGATCTTGATCTTGAGCGGTTTAGGTTCTTTTTTTCTGATTACGGTCAAGACAATATCTGTTTTGGGTTTGCCTCTCATCAATTTCACAGATTCATCGATATTCATACCGATGGTTGCTTTGTCATCGATCTTTAAAATAATATCACCTGCCTTGATACCGGCTCTGGATGCAGGTGTCCCTTCCAAAGGAGCTATGACGGTCAGTGCACCGTCTTTCATGCCTACAGAAATACCGAGTCCCCCGAATTCACCTTTAGTTTGAACATTCAGTTCTTTGTAGGATTTTGTATCCATGAATGTAGAGTGTGCATCGAGGTTGCCCATAAGTCCTTTAAGGGCTTTGTCTACAAGTGTCGTTGTGTTTACATCATCCACATACTCTTTTTCAATAACATTGAGAATTTGCGTGAACTTTATATAGGCTTCAAGCTTTTCTTTTGCAGATGATGGGGCAGGGGTACTCTTTGCCTGGGCGAATGACCCAAAGAGATAGGCGGTAGCTACTGTAGAAATAAGACCTACTACAATAACTTTTTTACTTTTTTTGATCATGTGTGATATCTCTCCTGAGATTTATTGAACCAGCGAATAAGCTGGATGCTGGCTTAATTTAAGTTTATTATTTTATTTAAAAACTTATAAGAGGTTGCTTTTATAAATTTTGTATCACTATATAATACGAAGGTAAATCTATTTTAAATAACGCATAAATATAAATTTGAATAATATTATTAAAGAAACTTGACATAATGTGACTAAAGTTGTATAATATACGAAAATTTACTGTTTAAGGGAGTCATCATGAATATATTAGAGAAGTTGACCAATCAAATGCAGGGCACCATTGAATCAGGTGTATCACTTGCACTACATAATAAAAATCAGGAAGTAGAACCTATCCATCTTATATGGGCATTGTTAACCAACAGCAGCTCAATTTTACATCAAGCACTCAATAAAATGAATGTGGATAAAGCAGCTATTGAATTGGAAGCCAAAAGTGCTGCCAATAAACTGCCGACAGTTTCCACCGTAACCAAAGAGAACATCAAACTCTCTCAAAACCTTGTACGCTCATTGCAGAATGCCGAAGGGGTCATGACGGCCAACGGAGATCAGTATCTTGCAGTCGATGCCTGGTTGTTAGCGAACATTAATGAGAGTTTCATCAAAGATATTCTGGGCAAATATGTAGATATCACTGAATTCAAAAAGACACTTGAATCCATACGTGGTGGAAAGCAGATAGACTCCCAATCCGGGGATGAGACACTTGAAGCACTGGCTCAATACGGTATAGACCTGAATCAAAAAGCGCTGGATGGCGAACTCGACCCCGTGATCGGAAGAGATGAAGAAGTGCAGCGTATGATGCAGATCCTCATACGTAAAACAAAGAACAATCCTATTCTCATCGGTGAACCGGGCACAGGTAAAACGGCCATCGTTGAGGGACTTGCACAGCGTATCGTCAACAAAGAAGTACCTTTGAGTCTTCAGAATATGCGTGTGATCTCTCTGGATATGAGCCGTCTTATCGCCGGGGCAAAGTACAGGGGTGAGTTTGAAGACAGACTCAAAGCCATTGTAGATGAAGTTAAAGAAGCCGCGAATGTCATTTTGTTTATTGATGAGATACATACCATCGTAGGTGCAGGAGCGAGTGAGGGAAGCATGGATGCAGCAAACATCCTTAAACCGGCACTTGCACGCGGAGAGCTGCACACCATAGGGGCGACCACGCTCAAAGAATACAGAAAATATTTTGAAAAAGATGCTGCCCTGCAGAGACGTTTTCAGCCTGTAAAAGTAGATGAGCCCAGTATCAATGAAGCATTACAGATACTAAGAGGTATTAAAAATAGACTTGAGGCACACCATAATGTCATTATTACCGACAGTGCATTGGTCGCTGCCGCAAAATTGTCCGATCGCTATATTACTGACAGATTCCTGCCCGATAAGGCGATCGACCTCATAGATGAAGCAGCCGCAGAACTCAAAATGCAGATTGAGAGCGAGCCGACAGATCTCTCCAAGGCAAAGCGTGAAATCAGTACACTACAGGTAGAAAAAGAAGCGCTTAAAATGGAAGAGAATGAAAAAAATGCTGCGCGTCTTGAAGAGATAGAAAAAGAGTTGGCCGACCTTGAAGAGAGAAAAGTTTCATTGCAGAATCAATTTGAAAATGAAAAAGAGGTCTTTAACCAAATTGCAGAAGTCAAGTCTGCTATTGAATCGCTCAGGACACAGGCAGAGCAGGTGAAACGTGAAGGTGACTTCAACAAAGCCGCTGAGATCGAATATGGACAGATCCCTGCTGAACAAGAGAAGCTCAAGAACTTAGAAGAGAAGTGGGCACAGATGATGTCTGAGGGTACACTGCTCAAAAACTCTGTCGATGAAGAGATGATCGCGAGTATCATAAGCCGCTGGACGGGTATTCCTGTCAACAAAATGCTTCAAAGTGAAAAAGACAAGATCCTGCATATAGAAGATGTGCTTAAAGAAGAGGTCGTAGGCCAGGAAGAAGCACTCAAAGCTGTAGCACGTTCTATTAAACGTAACAAAGCAGGGTTAAGTGATGTGAACCGTCCTATAGGCAGTTTCATGTTCCTAGGACCGACCGGTGTGGGTAAAACACAAGTGGCCAAAACGCTTGCCAAGTTCCTTTTTGATTCTGAGAAGTCTCTTATTCGTATCGATATGAGTGAGTATATGGAGAAACATGCAGCAAGCAGACTGGTCGGTGCACCTCCGGGGTATGTAGGGTATGAAGAGGGTGGACAGCTCACCGAAGCCGTACGTCGTAAACCCTACTCAGTTGTACTCTTTGATGAAATAGAAAAGGCACATCCAGATGTATTCAACACACTTTTACAGGTGCTTGATGATGGCCGTCTGACAGATAACAAAGGGGTAACGGTAGACTTTAAGAACACCATCATTATCATGACAAGCAATATTGCGTCAGACAAGATCATGGAGTTCAAAGATCCTGAAGACAGAAGGAAAGCGGTCAGTGATGAACTTAAACTCCATTTCAAACCGGAGTTCCTGAACCGTTTGGATGATATAGTTATCTTTAATCCGCTTGATCTTGAAGCGATCACAAGTATTGTAGATATCCTGTTCAAAAGTATCCAGTCAAAACTTGCAGAGCGTGATATCAACATCACGCTTACACCTGCTGCCAAGGCCTACATCGCTGAAGCAGGATTTGACCCGGTCTATGGTGCCCGTCCGTTAAAAAGAGCACTGTATGAAGTGGTTGAAGACAGGCTTGCGGAACTTATTCTTGAAGACAAAGTAGTAGAAGGATCAAATGTTGAATTTGATGTACAAAATGGTGAAATAGAGGTACACATCAGTTAACACTATGTACCCTTTCTTTTCTACAACTAAAAAGGTGCTCATTCAGAGTACCTTCCTCCATAATTACAATCATACTTTTACCGATAGTAAGTTAAAATAACATATAAGTGAAGGGGAATTTGCAATGAAAATTATTTTACTTGCCGGAATGTGTCTGCTCTTTACTGCCTGCAGTCAAAAAACACCGGATGCTTTTGTGCAGGCAAAGGTGGAACCATCAGCATATCGCATATTATGTGTGGGTGACAGGATGATAAAGGACGGTGTCTTAGTACGTGGAAGCTGTTGGGACTACATTGATGCAACCTTCACAAGAGCAGGGTGTACCAGAGCCAAAAGGATCACAGTATTCAGAAGCAAGAAACGTGGCCCCTATGCAAACAGTAAACTTATCAAACCCGGTGATTGGCTCTATTTTATTAACGGCTCTTACCATAACAGTGAGCATAGTGCTATTTTCATAAGGTGGGTGGATCATAAAAAAAAGATCGCACGTATGCTGAGTTACCAGGGGGAAGGCAAAAGAAAACCTGCCCGCTATAAGAATTACCACCTTGTTAAAGTGTATAACATTATGAGAGCAGGGAAGTAGTTTATTGTTGTTTCTGTTTTAACAGAGCAACTTTCATTTCATAAAGTTTGACTTCTCTTTCCGCCAGAAGTAATTTATCTTTCGCAAGTGCAGATTCTATTTCTGCCAGCTTTAATGCCATATTTTTTCTATCTATTTTTGTACTGGAGAGAGATTTCACTTTCATTTCATTAAGTTTCTCTTCTCTTTGTACAAGCTGTATCTTTTTTTTACTAATGTCCACCTCAAGATTTGCCAGCTTGATCTCCATTGCATGTATCGCTTCCATATTGACTTTTCTTGCCAAGGCATGAGGGCTAAAGGCAAAAATAAGCATCGTACTAAAGAATAAGGCTTTAATATGTAGTTTCATGATCGGTCTCCTTTTTTTCTCGATTAATATTAATATTATATCACTATTTAGATAAATTTTTATAATAATTTATGTTTTTTAT
>JANTHR010000017.1 GCA_024762315.1 Sulfurovum sp. | reverse complement strand
CTTCATTTCGCTAGAGAGTAACTCCTGTCTCACATACGGAGGATTCCCTATCACCACATCAAACCCACCTTGCTCAAAGACTTTAGGAAATTCCTCTTCCCAAACAAAAGCATCATCAGCTACGAACTTGTCATCTATCAGCGAATTTCCCACCTTTATCTTGTCTGCCAACTTATTAAGCTTCCGTCCACTCTCCACAGTCCTAAGCCACAAAGAGAGTTTGGCTATTTCCACGGCTTCAGCGTTGATGTCCACTCCATAGAGGTTATTTTCCAAGATGCCTTTTTTGACATCATACAAGCCAAGTACCGAACCACCCATCAGCGTCTTGATGCCCTCATCTATAAAAGCATGTTCTTCTAGTAAGTAGTTCAACGCTTGGTTGAGAAATGCACCACTTCCACAGGCAGGGTCGAGTATCTTAAGGTCTAGCAGGTAGGCTCTGTAGGCTTCAAGTGCCTCTTTTTGTTTGCTCTCACCCTTGTTGAGTTTTTTAGGGTTTTTAGGGAGGTGTATATCTACGTCATCTAGCTTTAGTTCTTCTTTTTTAGCGTGACACAGTGCACCTAAAGTGTTCTCTACGATGTATTTGGTAATGTGCTCAGGCGTATAAAATACACCGTCTTTTTTACGCTTTGACTTAGATGCATCAAAGTCAGCATCGTTGATGCGTGCTTTGAGTTCTTCTATGTCATTGAGTGAGTTCTCAAAGATGTGTCCCAAGATGTTCACATCTATGTCTGTGTTGAAGTCGTAGGCACTAAGTGCCAGTGGCAGAGAGTCTATCACTTCTGCGTCTATCTGCAGTGCATCCAGCACCTCATCGCTGGCAAACAACCCACCATTATACTCTGGGATGTTTAGTTTCTTGTTCCCCTTGTTAATCGCGTTAAAGTAGATTTTATAAAAGTGCCAAAGTTCTCGGTCTTCTATGTCTCCCTCGTAGTGGTCGATGATGGCTTTTATGGTGTTAGGGGGCAAAATGCCTCTGTCTTCTCCAAAAAAGATGAACACTATACGATCTAAGATGGTTTATGTCTTCTCCAGTAGTACGTGTTTGTCTATGTCAGAGTTGTTTTGTATGATGTTCTCAAAAAGATTGGTTCTGAGAGTGGCGTACTTCTTATACAGCTCGCTAGAGATATTTTCTTCTTGGAGTTTAGACTGATTTTTAAGCGTAAGCGGCACATCGGTAAAGATGCTCTCTTTGTTTAACAGCGTGTAAAAAAGTGTAAATCTCTCCTCATCAAGCTCAAAAAGATTAAACTCCTCATACTTGTCTGAATGCTCCACATAAAAACGTAACTTCTCAAAGTTAGAAGTGATGATGTACTTACAAGTGGGATGGTTGTTTTTGTAGTTAAAGGCTTGGTTGACTATCTTATCCATAGACTTTGTTTTGGTGGATTTGAGTTCTATGACAGCGATGACCTTGTCGTCTTTAAGCACCGCACCATCTGCCTTTTTGGAGTCAGAGAGGTTTTTCTGTTCTGCTATGAGGTTGTACTCAGGTGTGGGGTGAAGCGTATAGCCAAGCACTTTTACAAACAAGTCATCAAGAAAGCCATACTGATACTGCTCTTCTCTAGAGGTCTTGATGTTGGCTATCTTGGGAAGGAAATCAGACTTATAGACTTCATACGCTTTGAGCGACATTTTGGTGTCGATGTTTTGCAGATGGTTTCTAAGTACGGAGTTTTGAAAAAGTGACATAAGCGTGTGCCTCAATTTTGATTTGAAAGATTATATCAAAACTTAGGCAAAAGTTAATCAGGTACAGCAAGACGCTGCACCTCTGTGTTTTTAGATTATTATAGTGTTATACCAAGTGCATTCAATGTCTCATAAGTAATACCGCCTGTCGCAAGACCACTGTCTTTCTGGAATTGGTCAAGTGCTCTTCTTGTTCCGCGTCCGAGTACACCATCAGGTTTACCTGCACTGTATCCTTTTTCATTCAATGCAGATTGAAGTTTGGCAATAATATCTTTTGTCATGTTTGTTTGACAAAGAATACGCTTCCACTCGATATGTGTATCTGCAACCTTTTTACGCTTTTTCATCATTTTATACTCAGCTTCGATCGGTGTTTTCACCTCTTTTGCTTCCGTAATCAATTTCTGTACGGCTACTACTTCATTTTCAGCAGGTATAATCTCTTCTTCCACTCTTGACGGTGTATCAAGTACGATCTTCTTGATCTTTTTTGTTTTCGCCGGGTCTTCCTTAAGACAGATCTGATGACCTGCAGATTTAAGTCCTGATTCCACCTTATCTTTGGCATTATGCCAAGAGAAAGTTGCATTGCTCTCAAGTACTGTTTTTTCTATAGTCTCATACAGCGCAGGCATCGGTACCTGTTTGATCTGCGTATCAGAGATAAGCTTTTTGACTTTGATCACCTTAGTCTCTTCTGGCACCTCCACCACTTTAGTCGTAGCAGGTGTTTTAAGTACCCGTTTTTTAATGGTTTTGTATTTTGCAGGTACTTTCACCAAACACATGATCTCACCCGTTGCGCCGGAGACCTTTTGCGCCGGGTTCTGACCTTTTTTCCATACCGTTTTTTCCGGCTCAACCAAGACCTGTTCTTCTGTCTCTTCATAGACAGCAGGTACTTCTATTACCTCTTTGGATGCAGGTTTGACAACGACGGTCTTTTCCACCGTTTCAAACTCCGGAGGGATCACTTCTGTTTCATTGTATTCACTTCTGATCAAAACATCTTCTGTGACCGTTTTGAACTTACGTGGCGTATAATATTCTTTATAGCAGTCACCCGGTTGAGCACTGTCTACATCAACACCGGCTGCTTTTACCGCAGCCAATATCTCCGGACTTACAGGTGCTGCTTTTTTCTTAAGACTTGTTTTCCATGTACGGATCGCAGGTTTCACTTCGATCGTCTCCGGAACCTCTTTGAATTTTGCAGGGATAACAGTAAGTTTCTTGGTTGCAGGGACCACCTCTATCTCTTCTTCTGCCGTTCCATATTCGGCAGGGACAATAGATATTTCCTCAGAAGGTTCTTTGACCATCACCTTCTCTTCCACCGTTTCATATTTTGCAGGCAATACCACTCTAGCATAACATTCACCCGGTTTGGCATTTGGCGGGGTAAGCGATACATCTTCGGCATTTACATAGGTAAGCGGCAAAAGCATTGCGACAAGTAGATTTGAATAGTTTATTTTCATTAATTTTTCCTTCAAGATTTTAACATATATTACATGAGAAAAATTACCTAAGTATTACCTTGATTAACTCTATTCTATTTGATGTATCGCTTGATTTAAATTTTGAACCCCATGCTCTTACTGCCTTCAAAGCTGCTACCGAGCTCTTTTTCTATCTCTTCAAGGAAATCCCGGTTTGTAAAAACACTTTCTTCTCTTACAGCCACTTTATAAGCCGTATTTTTAATGATAAGATTGATCTGTCCGCCTGTAAGTTCATAGTTGGCCAATGCCTTAATATCAAATCCTTCATCATAGTCCGCTTTCTCAGGCAGCATGAACTGCCAGAGTCGCAGACGCTGCTTCCTTCCGGGTTTTTTAAACTCTATTTTGTAGTTAAAACGTCTTGAGAATGCTTTGTCTATGTTGCCAAGCAAGTTTGTTGTAGCGATCAGAATTCCCTCAAATTTCTCTATCTGCTCCAAAAAGATGTTTTGCATCTGATTATGCATCTTGTCGGCAGAACTTCCCGCACCTTCACTACGGCTGCTTAAAAACTGGTCTGCTTCATTCAGAAGTAAAATAGGCTCTACCTTGGCTTTTGCACTCAGTTCTTTGAAGTCATCAAATATCCTGCGTACATTCTTTTCGCTTTCTCCTACATACATAGAGAGGATCTTGGAACAGTCGAAAGAGAGAATAGGCTTCTTTAGTGTCTTTGCCAGACTCATTGCCGTCATGGTCTTACCTGTACCGGCAGCACCGTAGAAAATAATACGTGCATCTATGGCTTTACGTTTATCTTTGATTCCCCACTCTCTTAACTTTCTAAAGACTTCTTTGTCAACCTGTTTCACAACATTATCAAGTGTCTCTCTTGTTTTGGGGTGCAAGACCACATCATCGAGTGTAGTTGCAGGTTTCAAGTACTCAAAGATATCCTGTTCTTTCACCAGTGCATCAAGTTTGAGTTTGGTGACTTTTTTCTTTTTCTTGGGATGGATGATACGCTGCATCACCTCTTCCTGCAAATAGAACGAACGGCTCACACCACCGAACATATTGAGTATCTCTTCATAGTCAATGATATCTTCGGTAATGAGCTTTGAACCATCCTCAAGCAGAGCTCTGTTCTTGATCTTCTCATATTCATCAAAAGAGATGAGTTCTATGAGGGTATTCATGTCCCTGAACTGTCCCTCTCCGCCCGAGTACTCCTCTTTGAGCAGTGCCAGGAAAATACGCTTCTCTTTCTCATCCAACTCTTTTTCTTTAAAGAATTCTTCTACTACAATGGGGGTTTGCGTCATTTTAACACGCTCTTCTATGCGCGTTGTCAACAGTGTCAACTTGTTCTTCAGCCTGCCAATGCTCAGCGAGTTGTCCGCAAAACCCTGTTTGAAGGTCGAAATTTTGTGCAACAGCGCCACCATATCGAACTGATCCTGCAGATATTCCAGGTGGTCGGTATAGGGTTTGACCTCCGGAAGAAATATCTCCAAAGAGCCTTCTTCAAGCAGACGCAAAAGAGAAATGCTCGGCGTTACGGAAGTATTTAGCAGTTCAAGCTGGGAGGTCTCATGTGCCTTTACCTGTCCAAAGCTCATCTGGATCAGCCACCCAAGATCGAGAAGGTTTTTTACCAATCCCAGCTTTTTAAGATAAGCATATCCCTCTTCAGGAAAATTATCTTGCAGTATCTCCAGCACCGGCACTTCTTCAAGTCCTTTTACATAGCGCCTGCAAACGTACTGAACAAGTTGTGCTTCCCCGCTGGTACATTTCAAATGTTTATAAATAGAGCTTTTGCTCACATCTTTTGTTTCGATAAAATCAATAAGGTATTTCAATGATTATCCTACTTTATGCTATTTTTTATTTGAGTATAGCAAATCTTTGCTATGATTTGCTATACTCATACAAAGACTTATACTATCATAAGGAGTTCACTATGCGTTTTTTATTATTGCTTTCTATGCTTTTTTCATTCATCTTGGCTGAAACAAGCATGGTCAAAGATCCCAGAACAAATCTGATGTGGGAAGACACTCCGCATGTCAAAGAGACAAAGATCACCCAACCCAAAGCAGCAAAATATTGCAGTGGTCTGAAACTGGGAGGTTTTGATGATTGGCGACTTCCGACTATCAGGGAGCTTTTAACCCTTGTGGACTACAGACGTGTAGAGCCTGCCCTGCTTAAAGAGTTCTCTTATGTAGAAGATGAGTCTTTCTACTGGACCAATACGGTTGTTGCCGATGAATCTGATGCATTTTGGGGCGTGAACTTTAAAAGAGGTGCGAGCAGTAAAGCTTCGGAATATTATGAGCGCTATGTCCGCTGTGTAAGGGATATCAAATAATCCATGGGACTCTTTTCGGCGCTTTTTTCCAAGCCCTCCTCTGTGGAGCTCACGGTAACTTCCTCTAACGGGTTTCATCTAAGGCCTGTAGCACAATTTGTCTCTGTGGCCAAAAAATACCCCTGCAAGGTCACAGCTTCTTTTGAAGGCATGACAGTCAATGCCAAAGACATCAACACCCTCCTCTCTCTTTCTCTCGACAAAGGGTGCCGATTTACACTTTCTTGCCAGGGCAAGCAGTCCAAGGAAGCACTGGAAGCTTTGAGTGACAGCTTTACCTCACTCATGAAAAACGATAAGAAGATCAAAGCTGCCAAAAAAGAACAGGTACTGTATGAAGGTGAGACCATAGAGGGAGATATCATTTACGGCAGTATTGCTATTGCCCCGGCGTATCATTACAAAGAGATGCAGCTACATAAAGAAAGCAAACTTACATTTGAACAAGCCGTACATAAAAGCATGGAGGAGCTCGAAGCACTCTTTGCCTCAGCACAAGAAAGACATAACTCAGACATTTATCTTGCACAAAAAGAACTTTTGGCTTCACTTCGAAGCAAAACACATACGCTTCAAGACCTGGAAACACTGATAAAGAAATCCTCGTCTCGACTTTCAGGCACAAAACTTGAAACAAAGATCAGCGATTATGCAGATATTCTACAGCGGGTCAAAAGTCATTTGGGAGCAGAAACAGAAATGATACTTCCGAAAAAACCGTTTATTCTCATAGCCAATGATCTACTTCCCTCTCAAATAGAGACGTTGTCAAGAACAGCTGTTTCAGGCGTGATCCTCAAAAAAAGCTCTATTCACTCCCATACGGCCATATTGCTGCGAGGGGCAGGTATACCTTCGCTTATAACAGATGCTTCCTTGCCGGAGGAAGGGACGGATATTATTTTGGATTCCTACAGCGGGGTTGTCGTTACAGTGCCCCATGCATCCGACCGGCACAAGGCAAAAAAACGTTTGGCAGAGGATCGTGAACAAAAAGCATTGGCTTCTGCGAAACGTTTTGAGGCAGCACAAACCAAAAAAGGGAAACAGATCAAAGTCTTTGCAAATGTAACAGATGTCAATTCTGCCTCCATTGCCAAAGAAGAAGGTGCCGAAGGAATAGGTCTTCTGCGTACAGAATTTTTATTTAAAGAGGAAAAACCCTCTTTTGAAATACAGGTAGCTGCCTATAAAGAGATATTTTCCCATTTTGATGATATTACCGTACGGACCTTGGATGTAGGGGGCGACAAAGCACTTCCCTATATGCCGCTGCCCAAAGAGAGTAACCCTTTTTTGGGTATTCGCGGGATACGCCTTTTTAAAAGCCATCCTGAAATCATGGGAGAACAGCTTCATGCCATTTTTGAAGCCGGCAAGCACAGAACTGTTAAGATCATGTTCCCCATGGTCAGCTCCGTAGAAGAGTTCAATGACGCTAAACATTTTGCAACAGAGACCGCAAAAAAACATCATATAGATATTTCAAATATCCTCTTTGGCATTATGGTTGAAGTGCCTTCTGTGCTCTTTTTAATGGAATCATTCAATAAAGTTGTGGATTTTTACTCTATTGGAACCAATGATCTGGGGCAATACCTTTTTGCCGTTGAAAGAACACACCCAACACTCAAAATAGATGAATGCTCACCTGTTATTTTTAATGCGATTGATGTCATTGTCAAAAAAGCAACAAAACCCGTAAGCATCTGTGGTGAACTGGCAAGCAGCAAAGAAGCCATACCTAAACTTTTGGATCTTGGCCTTGAGACACTGAGTATCTCTGCCGGGAACATCGCACAAACAAAGGAAATCATACGTCATGTTTAATATATTGCAAAAAATAGGTAAAGCCCTAATGACCCCCATCGCGGTACTTCCGATTGCTGCTTTACTGCTTCGTTTGGGCTTTGGTGATATCTTTGACGGGCAGGCAGCGTTTATCATGAAAAGTGCCGGAGAGGCTATCTTTTCCAATCTTGATCTGCTTTTTGGTGTCGGTATCGCCTATGGTCTGGCAAAGAACCATGACGGGGCAGCAGCCCTCTCGGGAGCCATTGGTGTACTTATAGCCAAGGCTGTTTACACCGGTATTGACAAAGATGTCAACATGGGTGTCTTCGTGGGCATTATCATCGGGGTACTTGCAGGGACCCTCTATAACCGCTTTCATACTATTAAACTTCCTGAATTTCTGGGCTTTTTCGGAGGAAAACGCTTCGTACCCATTATTACTGCACTTTCAGCCATCGCTGTAGGAATTTTGGCCGGATATTTCTGGCACTATGCACAAGGTGCCATAGATGCTTTCTCCAATATGATCATAGGTTTGAATGAAACAGGCACCTTCATTTACGGCACACTTAACCGTCTGCTTATCCCACTGGGGCTTCATCATATACTCAACTCTGTTTTTTGGTTTCAGTTAGGCGAATATACGCATCTCAAAGAGGGCGTGGAGGTCGTGGCGAACGGTGATCTGCACCGCTTCTTTGCAGGAGATAAAACCGCAGGCGTATATATGTCCGGTTTTTATGTCGTCATGATGTTCGGGCTTCCCGCCATGGCATACGCGATCTACCTTAATACACCCAAGAACTACCGCAAAAAAGCAGGCGCGATTTTACTGGGAGTAGCGTTTACTTCATTCTTAACAGGGATCACCGAACCGTTGGAATTTCTCTTTTTATTTGTAGCCCCTTTACTGTTTGTACTTCACGCACTGCTAACAGGATTGGCTCTTGCTGCTGCACAAATGCTCGACATCCATGCCGGATTTGGATTCTCTGCAGGTTTTATTGACTATGTCATTAACTATAGGTTAGCCACAAATCCACTGCTTATTTTGCCATTGGGAGTCGTGTTCGCTTTACTTTATTTCGTACTGAGCTACTATATGATCAAGATATTTAAACTCAAGATACTGGAGACTGAACTGCAGGAGGAGACGGGGACAAACAATACCTCAGGTGAAGCATTAGCCTTCATAAAGGCGCTTGGAGGAAAAGAGAATATCCTCGATACTGATGCCTGCATTACAAGACTTCGCATGCGTGTCAAACAAAGCGATCAGTTAAAAGATGAAGATTTTACACATTTGGGAGCCAAAGGGGTTATTAGACCGGGCAAAGGATCCATTCAGATCGTTCTGGGCACAAAAGCAGAAAAGGTAGCAGAGGGGATCAAAGATGCACTCAAAGGATAAAACCCTATCCTTTTATACTAATTTTTTTCTTTCCTGTCTATTCCATGAAATATATAGATTATTCAGATAACTATAAAATCAACTCACACTATTGATACTTTTTATTGAGAAATATTTTAAGCCACAAGCATCATATCGGCTTGATATATTTATAAATAATTGCTATACTCATGTAATTCAAAAAAAGGGCTGCAATCTATGCAAAAAATTCTACTGCTATTATTCTTTTTTTTATTGAATGGTTGCTCTATGAATAGCATTTTAGCTCTGGGCGAAGTAGACAAAACCCAGGTTGTAAAATACTCCCCTTATGTCAAACATTATAGAGCCTACCTTACTAGAACACATTTAAAACCTATTAGAAACGGGAAGAAATACCTCTATTTCTACAATAGAAAGGAAAAAGACTTCTCTATCCTTGTCTATCGCAGTAACCAATACGTACTTTACAGCCTCTATCATCCTAAAAAAAGAGCAATCATCTTTAACACGAACAGAAAAACAAGATATCGTCACATTGTGAGAAAATTGAAACATCTAGGCTATTATCACACTTCCTGTACACAAATAGCATGTATATCGCATGTTTCTTTGCGTAAGTACAAAGGTATCAAAACACTTCACATAGAGGTAAAAGATTATCGTCGTCTTCAAGACATGTATAAAAAAGCGATCCGCACCTATAATGCAAAAAGCATAAGATCAATTCGGGTGAAACTGCCTAAACAGTTGATATCTGCCTATTTTAACCGCTATGAGAAACGTGCAAAGACACAAAAACAGTTGGAACAGTTACAGATCATAGCAACAAAACTGCAATTGCCTTCTGCAAAAAGTATTGCAAAAAAAATAAACAAAGATAAAGATACAGTAAAAACGGGAAATAAGGACAAAATAAAGAAAAAAGCTAAAAACACAAAAAAGAAGATCACAGAAGAGCCGAAAAAAGAAGAGGTAAAAGTGATTGACGTGGTTATGGAAAAACCCCAAAAACCAGCTAAGTCTTATTACTACTACTTAAGATATGCATCCTATGATGAGCTACACAGCTATCTCTCCAGTGGGGATGCAAGAAATGATCTTACCTATAACCAATACAATACGCTGCAAAAAAGGCGTACCACACTTAGAGAAGAGAAGCTTTTACGGGATGGATCACTGGAAGAGTTGATCGAAGCCTACAAAAAGAATAAAGACCCTCGGTATAAAGCCAGAATCTTGATGCTTATGAAGAAGGCCCAAGAGAATAAATAAAATCTTTTCTCAAGCAATGACCTTGGAAAGATTCAACACGATGGTTGTCCCTTTGTTTTCTTTGCTTTTAATTTTTAAAGGGATATGCAGCTCTTCACACAGTTTTTTAACAATATGCAACCCGATACCTATCCCCCTGTCCTGTTCTTTATAATATCTGTCAAATACCTTTGAAGGATGCTTGATCCCTTTTCCTGTATCTCTGATAAGCAGCTGTAGCCCTTCTATGGTAATAAAAACACTTCCGTTTGCAACATTGTATTTGCCTGCATTGCTCAAAAGATTATCGAGAATACGGGTAAAGGCATCTATGTTTGTCTCCAGCATCGTTTTATCTAGAGATATTTTATAGTCAACATCCGGATAAAGTACCCTAAAGTAATTAATACGGTTCTCGACCAGATCTTTCAAGTTAAAAGATTCTGACTGGGTCGGGATACCTTTTAGGAATATCTGCAGATTATTTTGTAATGATAAGATCGTTTCAATATTATTTTCAAGCCTTTGTATCTTTGGATTTTCCCCAATCTCCCTCTTAAAAAGTTTAAGATTGATACGCATTGAACTGATAGGTGTATTAAAGTCGTGCAAAATATCTTTCACGAACTCTTCATTCAGACGAAGGGCTTTTCGCAGAGGCATAATGGTATAAAGAGAGAAGAGGAAAGAGACAAGTGCGGCAAAAAGTGAGTAAAATAAAAACTTTCTAAATGTTGTCTCTTTAAGTCTTTCCACCCTGGGAAGATAACTTGCTTTAGGGTAAACAACCTTCATTAGGGACTTTTCAACAGTCGGTACTTTAAAATAACTATAAAAATCTTTACTGTCCTGATAAAGAATATTTTCCTCTTTATCCTCATCTTTTTCAACAAAATCTGTTTTTAGTCCCTCACACTGTATCGTATAGGCACACAGCTTCATCTCTATCTGTATCTTCTGTTCTATTTCAACCTTTTTCTCTTGAAACTCATGCCAAAAATTAATTGCCAGCAATACTTCCAAAAGAATTAAAAAAATCAAAAAACTTTTAAGAAGTGACTCTAACTCATATGTTTTCAATCATATACCCTTGCCCTCTGATATTTTTTATCTCTATATCCAGTTTGTTTTTCAGTTTGGCAAGATTCACACGCAAAGCATTCGCACTGGGATTTTCTAAGAAATCCATTAATATATAGCTATCGACTATCTTGTTCTGATGTACCATAAGTTCATGAAAAATATTTTGCTGTACTTCTCCCAGCCCTATGGTCTGTGATTCTTTTTGCAATACTCTTGTTATGGGATTGTAACATAAGTCTTTGTAATAGAGCAGCGTATCATCTTGGCGGTATTTACTTTTGATACGTATGACCAACTCTTCAGGATCGAAAGGTTTTTTTACATAATCCTCCGCACCCAACTCAAACCCTCTGGAAATCGAGCTAAGGTCAGTCAGTGCCGTGATATAAATGGCAGGAGTTTCATCTCCAGCTTCTTTTAAAGAGGCAAGCACATCAAAGCCGTCAACTTCAGGGACATTGACGTCTAAAATATAAAGATCATACTTTTTCTTAAATGTCAGGTCAAAAACCTCAGGTCCTCGATGTGCTACATCCACGCAATAACCTTCAAGCTCCAGAAATTCCCTCAAGCTCTCGCATAGGATTTTATCATCTTCAAGTAGTAGTATTTTCATCATACATTAGTATACATGGGAAATATTAACAAAGTATTACCCATGTATGTCTACTTCTTTTTTTTAGGTGATCTCAGTATAAAAAAGAACACGACCAAGATCACTACATAGACAATATAATAATACAGATTATCACTTTGTGGCATTAGTGTACCTCCATAATGACATCACCGTTTTTGACGATATTGAGTTTTTTCTCTATACTTTTTACATCACTGCCATCGGCTATAATGACAGGAGTGATCGTATCTTTTGCATGTTCACGCAATGTCTCCATATCTACCCTTATGACAGGATCACCGCAAGCAACTACATCACCCTCTTTCACAAGACGTTCAAACCCTGCTCCATTTAACGCTACAGTATCCAGGCCGATATGCACCATCACTTCCAGATCTTTATCACTCTTGATACTATAGGCATGATTGGTAGAGAATATTTTACTTACTTTTCCACTTATAGGAGCAGTAAAAACATTGGATATCGGCTTGATCGCTACACCGTCTCCCACCATTTTTTGAGAAAACACTTCATCATCTACACTTTCCAAGGCAACTACTTCACCATCCACCGGTGCTTTTACCTCTCGTATTTTTCTTTTTAGGAATCCAAACACTTTTTTTATCCTTATTTGCTTATTTTTGGTATTTCACTTCTCCGGCAATGAGAGTTGATATGATACTGAAATCTTTATCAAAGATGACGATATCGGCATCATATCCTTTTGTGAGTTCACCTTTGTTTATCTTCAGTTTTTGTGCCGGAATTTTTGTTACGGCATTCACTGCTTCAGGCAGTGTCATGGCACCAACTGTTGTCATATTTTTAAGTGCATCATTGAGTTTAAGGACAGAGCCTGCCAACGTACCGTCTGTCAGCATAGCTTTATTCCCCTCGACAAGTACTTTACGCCCACCCAAATCATATTCACCGCATTTCATACATCCTGCCCGCATAGCATCAGTGATCAAAACCAGTTTATCTTTCTTTAGCCGATACACAAGATCCAGTGTAGAAGGATGGGTATGCACAAGATCGGCAATAATATCACAGGTCACATCTGAATCGAATACGGCACCTATGATCCCCGGTTCCCTATGATGATAGGGATTCATCGCATTGAAAAGGTGTGTGGCATGTGAGATACCCCACACGAAGCTCTCCTTGCATTTCTCATAGTTTGCTGCGCTGTGCCCGATGCTCAATATAATATTCGGATACTTCTGTGACAACAGCTTTACAAAAGATTCGGAACCCTCGACCTCAGGAGCAAGGGTGATCATTTTTACCTCATCCATATAATTCTGTATCAAAGCCAGGTTGGGCCTTTGTACGTATTTTTTATCTTGAGCACCATGTTTAGCGGCATTGATAAAAGGACCCTCCAGGTGCACACCAAGTATCCGGGCACCCGACACATCATCTTTATGAAGTTGAATATTTTGTAAAGCCTTGTCAATATCTTTTGTTGACATAGTCATGGTCGTAGCCAAAAAAGAGGTGGTGCCTGTCTGCAACAGTACAGAAGAGATGGTTTCCAGTGCATTCAGTGTTGCATCCATTACATCTGCACCGCCACTTCCATGAATATGCATATCTATGAAACCGGCACTGACATATGCACCATTGGCATCCATAAGCTCCGTATCGAGAGGAATCGTAAAGTCCGCATCATCAACAATATCTACAATATGCTTGTTGAATAAAAGCACTTTACCTTCTACTGCCTCATTATTTACAATAAGTTTTGCATTAATGATCGCTTTCATTTAATAGGCATCTTCCTTGAGGCTCTCTTTCAACACACGTTTCAGTACTTTGCCTGTGGCATTTTTGGGAAGTTCTGAAATAAAGTAAATATGTTTGGGTACTTTGTAATTTGCAAGATGTTCTCGAAGCTTAGCCTTAAGGGCAAGTTCATCCACGCGTTCTACTCCCTCATCCAGTTCAACATAGGCTACGGGCACTTCACCGCTCTTCTCATCCTTCACACCAATGACCGCAGATGCAGCAACACCGTCAAATGCATCTATCACCTCTTCAATTTCCCTGGGATAGACATTGATCCCTTTGGAGATAATAAGGTCTTTCTTTCTGTCCACAATGAACAAAAATCCATCATCATCCATGTAACCCATGTCCCCTGTAAGTAACCAGCCATTCACAATAGTCTCATCTGTAGCTTCAGGGCGTCCAAGGTAACCCTGCATGACATTATCACCTTTTACAATAATGTTACCGATCCCTCCGCGGGGCTGCTCCTGCAGACTGTCGTCCACGATCTTCATCTCATAGCCATACAGTGCAGTCCCTACAGAACCCGCTTTCTGCTTTTTAAAGGTGTTCATACAGACGGCCGGACTTGCTTCACTCAGTCCATATCCTTCCAGAAGTTTGGCTCTTTTAAACTTCTTTGCCATTGCATCAAGTGTTTTTGGCTGCAAGGCTGCTGCTCCGGAAATAAATGCGCGAATACGGTTGAACCACATAAAATACCATGGCAATTTCGCTTTTGCCAACGCATTATAGACATCGGGGATCCCAAAAAAGACCGTTACACGTTTTGTCAGTACCTGTTTAAAAATATTGGAAAAAGGTTTCAGTGATTTAATGATCACAATACTTCCACCTACATAAAGCGGGAGCATGACACCTATGGAGAAAGTAAATGAGTGAAACATAGGTAAAAATACGATGGCTCTGTCTTTTGCCTTAACATTAATGGTTCTTCTTCCTGAATCTGCATTGGAAAGAATATTCTTGTTACTGAGCATTGCCCCTTTTGGTTTGCCTGTCGTACCTGAAGTATAAATGATCACTGCCGTATCTTCAAGCCCTCTTTTTACATGTGAAACACTGTTCTCTGACTGTAAAGCTTCGCTAAAATGAAAATGCTTCTCCCCTACAGCTTTTTCTTCCCCTTCCCATAGAATAAATTGGCAAAGCGTACTCGCTTTAGAACTGTTGACAACTTTGTCATGTATCGCTGAAGCTATCAATACCGCACTGCCGCTATCCTCCAAAATATAGGTCAACTCTTCCTCTTTTAAAAAGGTGTTGACAGGTACAAGGATCGCACCTATTTTTGACACGGCAAAGATCGCATAGATGAATTCGGGTGAATTCCTCAGAAAGAGGGCGACCTTATCGCCTTCTTTGACGCCTTTTTGCACTAAAAAACCTGCAAGCTTGTCTACAGCTGCCACTATCTCCCCGTAAGTGATCTTTTCATCATCTACAAGTAGTGCAACTTTATTTTTACGCTTCTTTGCATGAAAGCTTATAAGTTCGTAAAAATTATTGAATTGATATTCCATTTTAGAACTCGTATGCCATGCCTATCGTTGTCAAAAATGCACCGCCCTCTTCAAAGCTGCCACCATTTGCGAGAATCGGATTAGGGTTAACCCCTCTTGTCATTGACCGGCTTTCTTTACTGTCATACAGGAAAGATGCTCCCCATGAAAGATTTTCTGTCTGCTGATAGCGGAACCCCATGGAAAAGATCTTTGCATCACTGTCAGGAAGTTCAAATCCCAGCGTCTCTTCCGGTACCGGTGTTTCATCGATCGCAAATCCCATCATAAGCGTGATCTTATCGAGTACAACGGTGGATCCAATCCTGAATGTATTGGTATCTTTCCAATATTTATCTATCGGCGCATTGAATGCACTATCTAGTACCGGGTTTGCTATGGTACTGCCGTAGTTAAAGTCCAGTGTTTTATACTTCGACCAGTATGTTCTTTCATAGACGGCTTCAAGTGTAAACGTATTGTTCCATGTTTTTGAAACAGCGATATTCAATGCTGCAGGGAGCGGGACGGTAACATCTGCATCATACTGCTTGCCTACACCGCCAAAATAAAGATTTGCCTGGCCCGACTCTTTCAGGTCAACGTTGGAGCGGTAAGTGACAGCAAGGTTAATGTCATTTGTCGGTTTGTACAGCATGGCAAGGTTATACCCGAATTCAATGGTATCTCCTTCCATCTCTCTCTTAAGCGGAGCACCTGCATCTGCACCATCACTGTTGACCACCCCTTCACTGTAAATGAGTCGTACACCGCCGCCGATACTGAAGTTATCGGTTACCTTATAGGAGGCAGAAGGGTTTAATTCTACGATCTTGAGCGTGAACTCTTCGGCATACAGTTTTTGAAAAGGGGTGTCCCAACGTTTGCTAAGTCCCCCCGGGGCCGTCAAACTCACACCCCATCTAAAGTCACCTATGGCATTCGCTACATAATGCAGATTTGGAATGAGAATATTCTCTACTTCTGTTTCTCCCGAAAAAGGTGCTATCAGGTTATATTCATTAGACGGAAGATGGGCAAGGGTCAACCCCCCTTCCACATACTGTTTGTCTGCCATAAAACTCATGGCTGCAGGGTTGTAATAGTTCGTATCCGCACCAGTGGTATGCGCTACATAGGCAGCCCCCAGCGCCATTGAGTTGAGTGACTGCTCAGGGATCTTGTATCCTGCTGCCGTCAAAAGTCCGCTCGTGATCACACTTAATGCTATTATTTTTTTCATTTTCATTCTCCTAATATCCTATTGTTGCATGTCGTGCTTCTGCAAACATATGTGCTGCTACACCATATGCTACCGGCCCACATTCAAAGTGATTGTATCTCAATGGAGTTGCTGAATCTCCCGTAACAGCAACTTCAACCGGTACGATACTTACATCAGCAGCACCATAGGCATTCATTGTTGCCTCGGCAAGTTGTGCCATAGGGAATGGCACTACATTGTCACCCATACAGTGAACCAGTCTCACAGGTGTTTGCGGCCCCCACTCATTAACATTGTTCTCAAGTGTTGCTTTTCTTAACCAATTGTCAGGGTTTGTAAGAAAATCATATCTGAAATCCGGATTCATCAATCCATCAGTTGCATTGGGTAACTGCGGATCTATTTCAGGGCGTGCCAGTAATCCGTCAAACAATGTTTCAACATCAGAAGCATACGGTTCGTTAAATACAGATGCCATATCTTTATCATACGTCTTTGTATAAGCATACGCTACAAAGGCAACATAGGATGGTATAGGTAGATAATCCTTACTTAGTTCACCCATTGCTGTACGGTTCATATCGTATGGTCCTGCCATCGGTGCAGCCAGTGTTACCTGAAGCTCACCGTCCTGCTCAATCTTTTCGAGTGTTGCGAGAGCATCGTATCCACCCTCGCTGTATCCTGTAACGAAAAGTTGCCCGTTCAGTGGAATGTCATTAGCCTGGGCAAATTTTCTTGCTGCATTAATGAAATCAACAGTTGCATTTGCCGCAGACTTCTTCATAAGAAATGGATGGTAATGATCAACTGAATCCCCAAACCCTATGTAATCTGCTTGCAGCGTTACAAAAGCATACAATGATGTAAGAATCACCGAAGCTCCTGCTGGAGCACTTATTGTAGAAGCTACAACTGTTGGTGCATCCGCATTTGCCATGATGGTATCATGATCATCACTGACCACAGAAAAACCTGCTTGTTTCATTGCCTCAGGTACCTCTGTAGGAATGACCATCAGTCCCGAAACTTTTACGCTGTTCCCCTGCTCATCCGTAGTAGTATAAGGGATTTTATAGGCTTTGTAGCCATACACTGTAGTCGATTCATCAACACCCGGCATTCCTGCTTCGATAAGGCTTGTTTTGATGCTGTTTCCATCCAGATCGACAACAACCTCACTGCCTTGAACTATCTCATTTGTCGGCTGATGCAGGTCACTTCCACATCCTACAAACCAAAATACCGACAGCGTCAGCGCTATCTTTGAAATTTTACTTTTCATTTTTTCCTCCTGTTTTCTATGTTCATTTAATGCTGAATTTATTTTTCCTGCAAGGCGTACAGCGCTTTGATCTCTTCTGGCCATAATGACTCGTCGATAGTCTCCAGTATAAGCGGTATGTCATCCATACGGGAGTCATTCATAATAAATCTGAAGGCATCCCATCCTATTTCTCCCTGTCCCAATGAGGCGTGCCTGTCCACTCTAGAACCCAATTTCGGCTTGGAGTCGTTGATATGCATTCCCATAAGATACTCCCTGCCAACAATACGATCAAAGCTTTTCCACGTTTCATCATACACTTCTTTAGTACGTATATCATATCCTGCCGTAAACATATGACAGGTATCTATACAAACACCTACTCTGCTTTTATCTTCTATTTTATCAATGATATGGGCAAGATGTTCGAACTTATATCCCAGATTGCTTCCCTGTCCGGCAGTATTTTCGATGACCAGTTTAACCTTGGAATTTTTAGTCGAGGCAATGGCAAGATTCATAGATGCTGCGATCACATCCAGGCAATGCAGTTCCGCCTCTATCAGTTTCTCTTCATACTCCGGGTCTTTTTTGGGGATCTTCACAAGATGGGAACCCGGGTGGAAATTCAGTTTATCCAGTCCAAGCTGTTCACAACGTACCAACTCATCTATAAATGCTTCTCTGGACTTTTCCAGCTTCTCTATTTCAGGATGCCCCAGATTGATCAAATATGAATCATGCGGCAGTACGTGTTTGGGAGCGATACCGCTTTTTTCTAGGTTCTTTTTAAAGGCATCGATCGATTCCTGCGTCAGGGGTTTTGCTACCCATTGTCTTTGATTTTTTGTAAAAAGGGCAAAGGCTTTTGCCCCGATCTTCATAGCATTAAGCGGGGCATTCTCTACTCCACCGCTTGCACTGACATGTGCACCGACAAATTTCATTGCTTGATCACCTTGATTAGAATTTCATTTATTGTATCACTAAAAACGATCTTATTATTTAAAACTCTATAATGTATGTTATATTTATTTTTGTTTGTGAGTGTTTGTGTAAAGCCGTTACGGTTTCTTTTTAAATTTCTGTTCCTAAAGATGGGCTTGCCCCTAAAAATATTGTCAAGGATCTTCTGCGGATACAGACGGCTCAATACTTTTCTATTGAAATCTTCTTTACTCATACACTCCAAAAGACTCATGCATACAGAAGTCTCCGAAATTCTTAAAGACATCAAAGCCTGCCCGCTTTCGTATATCTCTACTTTGACCTCATCACTGTTCTCATAAACAAAGCCCATATCTGCATATTTGAACGTTGGTGTTCTGAACAAGATAAACGCACTGTTTTGCTTCATATACCGCGGCTCCACACATGCTGACAATACAAATGCAAGCAATAGAATCTGAAAAAATTTTATGAATTTCATCGCAAGTCCCTATTTTTAATAAAATTATATCTAATCTTAAGAGTTATTTAAGCACTCAATATATATAATTCCGTCCACAAGTTGTGAATGGCCCCTTCGTCTAGCGGTTAGGATCCATGGTTTTCATCCATGTTACAGGAGTTCGAGTCTCCTAGGGGTCACCATTTTAACTTGTTTTTCTTTTACATTGTTGGCCCCTTCGTCTAGCGGTTAGGATCCATGGTTTTCATCCATGTTACAGGAGTTCGAGTCTCCTAGGGGTCACCAATCTTCAATTTAACTCAAAACATCATAAAAAAAATAAGAAAATCTAGAATCTATTCATGTAATTTTATTCAGGGCGTGTAAGTTATATTTTGATTTTACGTGACTTGAGTAAAGATGCACGTATGGTACATTAAGCAAAAAATGCGTGAAAGACAGCTATTCATTAATACATATAATAAAACTTGGTGGAGCATAACGGGATCGAACCGATGACCTCTTCGCTGCCAGCGAAGCGCTCTCCCAGCTGAGCTAATGCCCCAAGTTGTAGAAAAAGATTTTAGCAAAAGATAGGTTAATCCTACCTATAGTTCGCTAAAAAGAACGTTCTGTCACTTCAAGAAGATGATAGCCAAACTTGGTTTTTACAGGTCCGTGCACTACACCTACCTCATCATTAAAGACCACTTTGTCAAATTCCGGTACCATTTGACCTTGTCCGAATGTACCCAACTCTCCGCCTCTGACACCCGATGGACAGGTTGAATGGTCTCTTGCCGCCTCTTCAAATGAGATCTGTCCTGAATTGATCTTCTCTTTGAGTTCTTTACAGAACGCTTCATCGCTTACTAAAATATGTCTTGCACTCGCTGTTGCCATTATTTATTCCTTAGATTTTATTTTTTAGCGTTAAAAAAGTACTGCTGTGCCTCTTTTTTTTCTGCAAAAGGAGAGGCAGCTACTGTTTCATCTCCAACTTCAACATCATAACTTTCCTGAGCTGAGCTTCTTGCATAGGTAATCGCTAATTTTGCCGCTAATTTTTTATCTTCATCACTTGCATTGGCACTTAAAAGTGAAAATGGTCCGGCAATAGGAAGCTTTATCGGTATATATTTATTGCTCTCAATGGCTTGCAGTCCTTCATTGTCTTCTTTATTGCGTCCTACGGCAAGTTTAGCACCATCAGGAAGCCTGAAGTGACGGCCGAATTTAAGCAACTCTATATCTTCCACCTCAAAAGTATCGAAAGAGATGAACTCTTTGATCCTTTCAGAGTAGTGTGATTCTGTCAACAGGCAGCCTCCGCCGGGAGACTCATAGTCCTCCCAGCCGTATGCCTCTGCCATAGCCAACTGTCTTTCACGGCTTCGTCCGGAAATGTCAAGCAGTTTCTCCCTGTCAACCCAGCCTTCAAGCTCAGGGGTAGTCTCTTCCATCAGTTTGGTAGACAGTGGGCGCAAGATGAGTTTATCTTCTTTGTCATTGGCCAGTTTACTCACCTGCTTCATGGCATCATGACGTTGACTCATAGGGCGTTGCCCTATCACTTCACCTGTCACCAAAAATGAAGCGCCCAGTTCATCCATCATCTTTTTTGCGATCTTGAACATATAGCCGTGACAATCAATACAGGGATTGAAATTCTTTCCATACCCATAGACAGGGTCAAACAGGATATTTTGAATATATTCATCACGTACATCTACGATCTTGAACTGGGCCCCTGCCAGTTTTGCACGCTCTTCCATGATCCTGCTGACATCTTTTGTTCCGGAAAATCCTATCTTGATATGCAGGGCAATCACCTCAATCCCCTGATCGGCCATCAGCTTGATAGCAATCATGCTGTCAAGCCCTCCGCTAAATAATGCTATTGCACGTCTACCACTCTGCTTCATAGGTTATCAACTCCCCTTTTTCTAATCTTGGAATAATATCTGTTCTTAACTTACGGATGAGAAAAACCTTTTTATCCGAAGACAAAGAAGTATCTCTTGGAAGCATTTTAAGCTTTTGCTTATAATGCCGAATAAGTATCTTTCTTAATGCATAAAGTAATTTATCTTCACTTAATGTGTGGATTTCTTCATTGATCTGTAGCCCCATAAGCAAAGGGTGATCCATTTTCCCTTCTATAAGAAGGTTAAAATATTCCGTATAGGTTCCAAAAATCTTAATATCTACTGCATCCAATACCGTATCAACAAGATTCGGTTTCTCTAAAAGTGTCTTTAAGATACCTAACAGTTCCGTATCATCTTTTTTCTGAGAAAAATTCTCTTTGGCTCTGGAGAGATCTGTCCGTTTCCCGAACAGTGCCGGAGCGACACCCAGTAGTGTGGCTGCCATGGGGATATAGGCATCTTTAATGATCTGACTCAAGCTCTCTAAAAATTGTTTGGCTGCACCAAATGCCACCTCTTTGGCTCTTGGATCATTCAAATCATAGGCATAGATCGTTTTCTCCAATACAAAAGGAATAAGTGGTTTTGCCTCCCGGAGCAGTTTAGCTACTGTTTCACTCTCTCCTTTAGCTATGAGATCCGCAGGGTCCTGCCCGTCAGGAAAGAGTACCACTCCTCCGTCAAACCCTGCAACAGACAACATCTGTGCTGCTTTAAGTGCTGCTGCTGCGCCTGCTTTATCTCCGTCATATGCCAAAATGATCTTTGGATCACCCTTGCGAAGTAACGGCAGATGCTCAGAGGTCAATGCAGTCCCCATGCTCGCCACTGCCTCGGTAAATCCTGCCTGATGGAACATCACCACATCCAGATACCCTTCACAGACGATCAGCTTTTTATTTTTATAAATACTCTCTTTGGCAAGATTGTAACCATAAAGTAACCGTGACTTGTTAAAGAGTTTGGTTTGCGGTGAATTGATATATTTGGCAGGATGATTGGTGATCGTACGTCCCCCGAATCCTACCGCTGCACCGCTGGTCGAGTAAATAGGAAAAGTGATACGCTCCACCAAACGGGCATAATACCCACCGCCCTCACCCTGGGCGATTATTCCTGCCTCTACCGCTTTAGGCAGAGGCAAAAGTGCAGAATTTAAAAAATTCATGACCGAAGCACCATCGGGTACATACCCTATGCCAAAGCGCTGGATAGAACTTTGGGAAACACCTCTGTCCAAAAGATACTGTTTTGCTGTGGGATTATTTTCCAGATTCTTTACATACCATGTTTGTATGGATTCCAATATACGTTTAGCCTCAGAGTAGTCACTGCTGCCCTTTGTATAGTTCAAAGAGAAGTTGAACATAGACGCCAGCTTTTCTATGGCTTCAGGATAAGTGAGCTTTTCCAATTCCATCACGAACTTGATACTGTCTCCCCCTACACCGCAGCCAAAGCAGTGGTATATCTGCTTAGAGGGACTCACAACAAAACTGGGGGTTTTTTCTCCGTGAAACGGGCAGTTGGCTTTATAGTTCGCTCCTGCTTTACGGAGTTCTATAAAACTACCTATGACATCAACAATATCTATACTGTTTTTCAGAGATTCGATGGAGGCGTTATCAATCATTCTGTATACTTTCTTTGGTGCCTCCATCTCTCATCAAAGACCTAGCTTTAGTGAGAGGAATTAAAGTGGAGCTTTGCTTTACTTTAAGGAGACAATATTTATATGCATTATCTATCATACATAGAGGAATTATATCTAATTTGATATAATCTTACTAGCTATATCTATTTCCCTTCGACAAGCTCAGGGAACGAAATACATATCGGTTGCCGAGCCTGCCGAAGCAAGGACTATTTTGGAACATATCTTACCTGCCTACAATGATCCCCTTTTCAGTATTCTGCTTATTATCATTATCAGTCTTATCATTGCACTTGCTACCTATGCATGGGGTATATACAAACAACAGAAAGAGGCAGGAAATCTACTTAAATTTTTAGATAAATTCGACAGTTCAGAGTGTGCGCTGGACACCACGGATATGCCATATGAACCGCATATGTTCAAGCCCCTGACCCTCCTTGCAAAAGCGTTTGAGAATTCAGGAGAATACCACAAGGCCATCAGTATTTATCTCTACCTGATCAAAAATATCCCTGATGATCTTGGAAAACACGAGCTGATGGAAAGACTGGGGAACACTTATCTTCATGCCGGCTTCCTGGAACGTGCAAGGTCCATTTATGTAGAAGTCCTGCGCAAGAAACCCCGTAATGTACAGGTACTTTATGAACTCGGTGTCGTTTATGAAATGATGCATAAATATGAAAAAGCCAAAGAGGTCATAGAACCGCTTGAGCTTTTGGGAGAAGATACCTATGCTTTGAAAAAATTTCTTGAATTTTCCCAGATCACTTCCAGTAAAACAACTTCTACACAGGAAAAAATGGACAAACTGGAACATATCTTAAAAGAAGAGCCTGCACTTTACAGGCAGATCGTAAGTGTGATGCTTCAGCTTGATACAAAAAGAGCTTGGCAGATCATCGATACGGATCGCATCAAAGAGATACTGGATATCCTTTGGTTCTTACCAAATTCACAACTCGATTTAGATATAATCGCATCCAATACAGAGTTAAGCACTCTGTATTACGCAAAGGGCTATCTGCAAGAAGCTGCTGCCAAGAGTGGCATTTTTAGTCTTGATATGATAGCCACCGCAAAACAGAGCGGATTTGAAGAAGCGGATCTGCTTTTTTCATATCTGTGTAAAAAATGTAAACAGAGTTTTCCTGTCTCCTTTAAACGATGTCCCAATTGTATGGCGATAAACTCTGTAGAAGTTGAGGAAAAAATTGCAAAATCAAGCCCGAAAACAGATTACTCTCTACTCTGACGGTTCCAGTCTGGGGAACCCCGGACCCGGTGGGTATGCCGGCATCCTGGAGTTTAAAGGAAAACGCAAAGAGTATGTTGGCGGTGATGCCCATACCACCAATAACCGTATGGAACTCCAAGGAGTTATCGAGGGGCTCAAGCTGCTCAAAGAGCCTTGTAATGTAGAAGTGATCTCAGACAGCTCTTATGTTGTCAAGGCGATCAATGAATGGCTTGATGGTTGGGTGAAGAAAAATTTTAAAAAAGTAAAGAATGTGGATCTCTGGAAAGAATACCTTGAAGCTGCCAAGCCGCACAATGTACATGGTACCTGGGTACGAGGCCATAACGGGCATCCGGAAAATGAACGCTGTGATGAGCTTGCACGCAATGAAGCAGAGCGGATCAAAGATTCGACAGGCTCAGCCAGCTAAAATACTTTCTCTGAGCTTCGGTCACTGGGGTATATCGAAGCGTCGAAGAGAAAAACTACATTGCAATTTTAGCCCTACATTCACAGGGCATTTTGCAACCAAACCAAAAAAAGGAAAAAAACAATGAACGATTACAGCCAACTTGAAAAACGACTGAACTATACCTTCAAGAACAAGCAATTGATTATTGAGGCTTTGACACACAAAAGTTATAAAAAGCCTTACAATAATGAGCGGCTTGAGTTTCTGGGAGATGCGGTACTTGACCTCATAGTAGGTGAGTACCTTTTTATAAAATTCCCCAACTCAAATGAAGGCATACTTTCAAAGATACGTGCATCCCTTGTAAACGAAAGCGGTTTTACACTTTTGGCACGCCGACTCAACCTGGGAAATTACATCTTCCTCTCCATGGCAGAAGAGAATAACAACGGAAGAGATAAACCCTCTTTACTCTCTAATGCTTTTGAAGCGGTCATCGGTGCGATCTATCTTGAAGCCGGACTTGAAACGGCAAAAGAGATTTCCGTTAAACTCTTGGAAGAGTGCCACCCCAAAATAGACCTCAAATCACTCTCCAAAGATTACAAAACAGCTTTACAGGAGTTGACACAGGCAACACATGGTGTTACACCTCTTTATGAGATGCTGGGCTCCTCCGGACCAGACCATAAAAAAGAGTTTGAAATCGCCATCATTTTAGATGACAGGACCATTGCAACTGCAAAAGGCAAAAGTAAAAAAGATGCACAGCAAAAAGCGGCACAGATCGCATTAGAGAAATTAAAAGGATAAACATGAATACCTTTGGCAAAAAACTTACACTAACGACATTTGGTGAATCACACGGCAAGGCATTGGGGTGCATCCTTGATGGTGTGCCTGCAGGACTGAAAATCAATGAAGCATTCATTCAGTCTGAACTCGACCGCAGAAAGCCGGGAAAAAGCAAGCTTGAAACCGGACGCAAAGAGGAAGATAAGGTAGAGATACTCTCAGGTACCTTTGAAGGTGTAAGTACCGGAACCCCCATCGCCATGGTGATCTTCAATACTAACCAAAAATCCAAAGATTATGACAACATCAAAGATCTCTTCCGCCCGGGGCATGCTGACTTCACTTATTTTCATAAATATGGATTAAGAGATTATCGCGGGGGTGGACGAAGCTCTGCTAGAGAAACAGCGGCAAGAGTTGCTGGTGGTGCCATAGCAAAACTGATGTTAAAAGAGCTGGGTATCTCTATTCAGAGCGGGCTTTGTGAAGTAGATGGCATTAAAGGGGAAACACAGGATTTCGAATATGCAAAAAACTCTAAACTGTATGCCCTGGACCCAAAAGCGGAAGCAGCACAGGAAGCTGCCATTTTAACAGCCAAAGAAAATCATGACTCTGTAGGCGGAGTAGTACTCACCACTGCCACCGGTGTACCCATAGGCCTGGGAGAGCCCATCTACTATAAACTTGATGCCATCCTTGCAGAAGCGATGATGGGGATCAATGCCGCTAAAGCGGTAGAGATAGGGGATGGTATAGCAAGCAGCCATCTCAAAGGAAGTCAAAATAATGATGAGATAACCCTAAACGGATTTAAAAGTAATCATGCAGGGGGTATGCTGGGCGGTATCAGTAATGGTGATACCATTATCGTAAAAACACACTTCAAACCTACTCCTTCCATCTTTCAGGAGCAAGATACCATCACTACCCACAATGAAGAAGTGAAATGCAACCTCAAAGGACGGCATGATCCCTGTGTAGCCATTAGAGGTTCTGTTGTCTGCGAAGCAATGATGGCATTGACTTTGGCAGATATGGCCCTGCTCAACATGGGTAGCAAAATGGAACATTTAGCTGCCCTCTACAAAGGTTAAAATATGAAGAAAATACTGTTTATATGTATTGGGCTTATTGCTGTTGGCGTGATCTATTACCTTACATCGGGCTCATCACAAGCCATAGAAGAGATGAAGAAACAAGTCAACCATGAGTTGACGACACTGGAGCAAAACGGTTTTGGAATAGAAGACAGAGAGGTCAAACACAACGGAGAACATTTTGTACTTTATTTTGCTGAGCCTGAGAAGATCACCTCTTATCTGAAGCAGCAAGGGGTACAGATAAACACCAAAGATATCTCCTCCTTGAAAGGGATGAAATTTGCTGTAGATGCAAAATATTTGAATGACACCTATAGCGCACTCAGTGTTGACATCACCCCTAAAGCACTTCCCAATGAAGCAGTGACAACACTTCAAAAAAAAGATCCCAAATTGCTTGCACGTGTACAAAAACTCATAGCAGACAAAACGTTGCTTGTACATGTGGACTTCAATAAGCTTCTTAACGGATTTAAGGGCTATGTCAAAGACGTTAATGAGACTTTTACGGACGAAGTTTCTGTGAATCTATTTGCTCAAGGTATGACCTTTGAGGGAAGCATTGCCGATGAAAAACTTAAAGAACTGCAGCAGCACATCACACAACTCTCACTGCATGCGGACAAAGCTGTGGAAGTAGTGCTCAAGAACCTTACTGCAACATATACCCTTACAGGAACTACCAACTACGATACACATACGGCATATTCACTGGAAAAACTCAAAGCCTATGCGACGGACAACTTTCATATGGAGTGTGACAACATAGAGGGCAGTTCAACCACAGCTCTGCATGACAAACTTTTAAAAAGCACTGCAAGCAGTACCATTGGGAAGATCACACTACAAGAGAAACATAAAAGCTATGCATTGACAGATACTTCACTGGATGTCACGGTTGACAACCTTGACATAGATGCATTTGAAAAACTTCAAAAAACAGATCCCCAGGATCGTTTTGCCATTAACAAACTTTCAGAACAAATACTCACCAAAGGAATCGAGCTGAATGTCAGCAATTTCTCTTCCAAAGAAGTCACCATACAGGATCAGCCTATGGGAAGTTTCCATCTCAATGCTTACGGAAAAATAGACCGCTCTCTTGACCTGACCGCCGCACAGCAAAATCCGCTTATCTTATTGCAGGCTCTCACTGCCAAAACCCACATCGAGGCATCTCCTGCACTCTTTTCACACCTCATGCAAGACCCAAAAGCCATGATGGTCATGATGCTCATCCCTCCGCAAGAAAAGCATGGACAAAAAGTCTATGACCTTTCTTATCTCAAAGGAAAACTTACTGTCAATGGGGTCTCTTTCTAAAAGAGTGTCGGCTCATCAAGAGCCTTAACTCTAAAACTCTTTCTGTGAATAGGGCACCTGTCATACTTCGCCAAAGCCTTTACATGGGCTTTGGTACCATACCCCTTATGTTTCTCAAATCCATATTGAGGATAGACTTTAGCAATCTCCACCATCTCTCTGTCGCGTGTTACCTTCGCCAAGATACTCGCTGCCGAGACTTCCGGCACTTTATCATCTGCTTTTATCATAGTGCTAATGTTCTCTACGCCAAAAGTACTGTTGCCGTCAAACAGATAGCGGGCATTTTGCAAGGCTTTTTGTATAGCACGTAAACCCTTCTGTAAACACTTTGATATCCCCAGTTCATCCACTTCTTTGGCAGAAAAGCAGACAATGTGATGATCAGAATTCTCCATAATTAAACAATACAAAGCTTCCCGCTTTTGCTCCGTAAGCTTTTTAGAGTCCATCAATCCCTCTACCTCGCCCGTCAACACCACACCGGCTATGACAAGTGAACCCGCAAGCGGTCCTCTGCCTGCTTCGTCTATGCCACATAAAGGTTTATCCATTTAACAACTCCAAAAACACCTCCCCATACCTCTCAAACTTCACTTCACCTATGCCATGCACTTCCAGCATCTCCTCTTTGCTCTGTGGTTGTTTGTTGCTTAGGTCTTTCAATGTTTTGTCGGAAAAGACTATATATGGGGGGATGCCTTTTTCTGAGGCTATCTGTGTTCTCAGTTCTCTTAGCTTATCATACACCTCAACATCATAATCATCTAAATAGGTCACTCTCTTCTTGGCCTCTGCTTTCTGTACCGTAAGTCTCTCTTTTTTCAGCTCTATGGTGTGTGCACCCTTGATGACCTCTACACCGAATGCTGTCAACTTGTAAACTTTGAACTCTCCTATCTCCACTGCACCCAATTCCAGTAATTTATCCCCTATGGTCAACCACTGCGCTTTGGTATATTCGTCTCCTATGCCATAAACAGAGAGCGTGTCATGGCCGTTTTGTAAAAGGCGTTGTTCTTTACTTCCTTTGAGGACATCTACGATGTAGTGCAGTCCGAAATTCTGTTCTGTTCGAAGTATGGCAGAGAGCATCATGCGTGACGCGGTGGTAATGTCTACCTTTTCACTCTCAGGGGCAGTACAGTTGTCACATTTGTCAATACAGACTTCTATGCGGTCGTCAAAATACGCAGCGATACTCTGATGCCTGCAATTCTCGGAGTTGGCAAAGCGTACCATACTGTCAAGTTTGTTGAATGCATGTTCTTTATAGGGAGAATCCGGCAGGTCTTCTATGAACATCTTCTGCTGTACGATATCTTGGGCAGAGAAGAGCAGCAAAGTTTCAGAAGCCAATCCATCTCTCCCAGCCCGTCCTATTTCCTGATAGAAATTCTCCAGCGTCTTAGGCATGGTCATATGTACTACAAAGCGGATGTTACTCTTGTCTATCCCCATACCAAAAGCAATAGTGGCAACCACTATCTGTACTCTGTCTGCAACAAAGTCTGCATAGGTACTGTTTTTTTCTGCTGTAGGGAGTCCTGCATGGTACGCCCTGGCTTCTATGCCCTTGCTCTGCAAGAAAGTCGCTATATTTTCTGTGGATTTTCGTGAGAGTGTATAGATGATGCCCGACTCATTTGGATGCAATTTTAAAAACTCCATCAACTGTGCACGTCCGTCTTTTATGCGGTGTCTTGCATTGACCGTTAAATTCTCTCTAAAAAGTGAACCTCTGACACGTTTTGGATTCTGCAATCCCAAATTTGTGGCAATATCCTGCTCTACTGCTTTGGTAGCTGTAGCTGTAAAGGCGGCAATGGGAGTGGTGGCAAACTGTTCTTTAAGCAGACTCAGGCGCCTGTAATTCTCCCGGAATTCATGCCCCCACTCCGAAACACAGTGTGCTTCATCTATGACAAAAAAGTTAATGGGAAGTTGATGTAGCAGATTAAGGAAATAGGCATTGGTCAAACGCTCCGGTGCAACATAGAGCAGTTTTATCTCTCCGGCTCTTAGCTGCTCTTCAATCTTTTGACTCTCCTCAAGATCTTGCATAGAAGAGAGCATGGCTGCAGAGATGCCATTGGCTCTGAGTGCCACAACCTGATCATGCATCAGTGCCAAAAGTGGGGATACCACCACAGTAACACCCTCCATAAGAAGTGTAGGAAGCTGATAACAAAGCGACTTTCCTCCTCCTGTGGGGAGTATCATCAACACATCTTTTTTATTGATTATCGCATCAACAACCTCTTCCTGCAGAGGTCTAAAAGAGCTGTGTCCGAAATAGTGTTCTAGGGTTTCTAATTTGTTCATAGTAAAAGTGTAGCGTCTTAAATATCAAAAGAAGGAAAATATGTCATATTGTAATACTTTTAATTAAATTTGTATCCCACGCCCCATACAGGATGAAAATAGTTCTGCTTATTTTGAGGGTCGATCTTGTTTTTGAGCCGATTGATGGCAACATTTACTGCATTATCATGCACACTCTCACCTTCGCTTCCCCAAACCTCATCACGCAGAAAATCTCGCGTTAGCGGCTCATCGATATGTTTCATGAATGTATGAAGAAGGTTGAACTCCAGTGGGGTCAGTGCAACAGGAGAACCATC
>JANTHR010000016.1 GCA_024762315.1 Sulfurovum sp. | reverse complement strand
TTGTGGATCGCATTGCCGATTATCACATCAAAAGAAAAAAAGCTGTAAGGAGTAGAGAATGAAAGAATTAAAAATATTTGGAATTGTAGCTGTCTTTACTCTGATACTTTATTGGGGTGTTGAACCGTTTGCGCATTCACAAATGCACAAGCATGTGGAAGGACACGGTTTGGTCTATGACGGAGCAGCTGATATTGAGGCATGCAAAGCTGACCTAAAAGGATCAAAAACAGCATTTTGGGCTGATGTGAAGAAAATAGCAGCACTCAAAGGTGATGCAGCAGCCGGTGAAGCAACGTTTGCAATGTGTGCAGGATGTCACATGGAAGGTGCAGCAAATATGGGTGGTGTAACGCCGCCAAGCCTTGAACATGCAGGTGCTATTTATGATAAGAACTTCTTGATCGCACTGATTAAAGATCCTGCGATCGCCACAAATGTAGATCATAAATATCCAAACGGTACAATGGCTCACCCAATGGGAAGCATCAGTACTATGGTAACCACACCACAGGATATTGCAAATGTAGTTGCTTACTTGAAGGCTAAAAAGGCGGGAGAAGTAACACCAAAAGAAGCATTTACAGAAGCATGTGGCAGATGTCACGCAAACCGTTACGGTCATTTGACGCAATTGGGTGAAATTCCTAAAACCAAGTCAAATATCAAAACAGGTCAGGATATAGATGCATTGAAATATAAAGAAAAAGTAGCAACTGAGCAGGCAGCATTGGCTGATTATCTTGGTACGCTTCCACCGGATCTTTCTATTATGATCAGAGCTAGATCTGAGCATTTCTTGCATACATTTATCGAGAATCCTCAGTCTCAGCTTCCTGGAACTGCAATGCCTAGAACAGGGTTGAACAAAGAAGGGATGGAAAAAGTGCTTGCTTATCTTGAAGAGACAGGTGATCCAAGCAAACCTCTAAGAGAAGAGACAGGACCGAAAGTATTACTTTTCTTCCTTGTCTTTACAGGGTTGGCGTTCTTATGGAAAAAGTCCATGTGGAAAGGCCACCACTAATATCTCTTTCACAAAAAGGGCAAAGCCCTTCTTTGTGAGATGTCTTCAGCAGACGGCTCTCGCAACTGGTTGCTCTTTGAGTGATCAGTTACATACTGAGTGTACGCTCTTTCTCTACAACTTTTGAATCTACAGCAAACTACCACGAAATAAAATTTTTAAACTTTTAGTTCAATAAATCTCATACAAAGTTCTTCTACCTGCTATCCATTATTCTTGATATAAATCATCCCTCTTTTATCTACATTTCGCTACCCTAATAAAAATTAAAAATATGGATTATTATGCTTATTGATGGACACGGCAGAACCGTTAACTATTTAAGAGTTTCAGTGACAGAACGTTGTAATTTCAGATGCCAGTACTGTATGCCCGAAAAACCTTTCTCCTGGGTGCCTAAAGAGAATCTTTTGAGTTTTGAAGAGCTTTTTTTGTTTATGAAAGTAGCCATAGATGAAGGCGTCAACAAGATACGCATTACCGGAGGCGAACCGCTGCTTAGAGAAGACCTGGACAGTTTCATCAAAATGATCCACGACTACAAGCCCGATATCGACCTTGCTTTGACGACGAATGCCTATTTGCTTCCCCAGACGGCACAAAAGCTCAAAGATGCCGGGTTAAAACGATTGAATATTTCACTCGATTCCCTCAAGCCTGAAGTGGCACATCAGATCGCGCAGAAAGATGTTCTGGGTCAAGTGCTTAAAGGGATAGACAAAGCCCTGGAGGTTGGACTGGGCGTAAAGATAAACATGGTTCCGCTTAAAGGGATCAATGACAATGATATACTTGATGTGATGGAATACTGTATGGAGCGCAATATCAAAATACGCTTCATAGAATATATGGAGAATCGTCACGCTCTGGAAGCTCTGAAAGGAATGCACGGCAAGGAGATACTTGCAAAAGTCAAAGAGAAGTACACGATCCATGCACTCGGAAGAGAAGGGGCAAGCCCGTCTTTCAATTATTCGATTGAAGAGAACGGATATGAGTTCGGCCTCATAGACCCCCACAAGCATGATTTCTGTGAGAGCTGTAACCGTATTCGTCTCACGGCTGAAGGAAATTTGATCCCTTGTCTGTATTTTGATGAAGCGATGAGTATCGCAGAATCTGTGAAGAAAGGCGATATTCAGGGGGCTGCGGATGTATTGGCACAGGTACTCAAAGACAAACCCAAGGAGAATCGCTGGATTGAAGGTGAACTCGAAGAGGGTCAGGAAGTCTCCAGTCGCGCGTTTTATGAGACCGGCGGATAATGTTTTATCTTACTGAACAATTTTTTTCTATTCAGGGTGAAGGCAAGTATGCCGGTGTGCCCTCCTATTTTCTTAGAACCGGTGGATGCAATCTGAGCTGTCCCGGATTTGGTGCCAAGTACGAAGTTGGCGGTGATATACGTTACGGATGTGATACCTACTTTGCAGTAGACAGTACCTTTGCCAAGTCCTGGATGAAGGTGGACAATGCTCAGACATTGATAGCTACACTTGATAAAGAGTTTGAAAAGATCGGTTACAAGCCCGACGTGGTCATCACCGGCGGTGAACCTTTGATGTATTACAATGATAAAACATTTTACACCATTGTCAATTGGCTGATAGAAGAAGGGATTCGGATCACTTTTGAGACGAACGGCACGATCGAGATCGATTTTGATAAATTTCCTGCCTATAAAAATTGTGTATTTGCACTTTCAATTAAACTTGCAAACAGCGGAGAGCCTGCCTCTAAACGAATTGTTCCTCAGGCGCTTAAAAATTTGCAAAACTGTTCTAAAGAGACATTTTTAAAATTTACAATAGATAAAAATCTTGTTGAAACAACGGCAATGGATGAAATCAATGAGATCAGAGAGATATTGCCCAGGCCGGAAGTGTTCTGTATGCCTGTCGGTGAGAGCAGAGATACGATCTGGAAAAATGACAAGGCGGTGTTTGAGTTTTGCATGAAACATAACTTTCGCTACAGCGACCGACTGCATATCAGGGTTTTTGATACGACGCAGGGCGTCTAAAACAGCATTTTATACAGCATTTTAGCAGCCAATATATACAGTATAGCCCCCATAAGTTTTTTGGTTTTTGCCTGATCAAGTTTGAAATGCATAAGGTAGTTTCCAATGTACCCTCCGGCTATGGAGGCAAACATCACACAGATAAGCAAAAGCCAGTCAAGCTGGACATAGCCGGCATAGGTAAAAAATGAGCCAAGAGCCGCAAAAGGTACAACAGAGCTGACTGTGACCGCTACTTTTTTAGGATCAAAACCCAGCAGTACCAGCAGGGGCATTAAAATATTACCTCCGCCTACACCAAGCAGTCCGGCTACAAATCCAACAAATGCCCCCATGATGAACAGTATGGTTTTCCCCCGGGCATGCATGATCGGTTTTTTCTTTCCGAATATCATCATGCTGGCACTGTAAAGAAGCAGCAGGACAAAGAGAAGCTTGACAAGTGTTTCATTGATAAACTGGCTGCTGTAGGCACCAATGGGTGCAAAAACAAGCATCATGAGGGCAATAGGCCAAACAAAAGAGAAGTCGAGTGTTTTACGCTTTATATTCATGATACTTGCAGTCATTGTAGTAGAGGCTCCGGCGAAGAGACCGGTTGCTTTTGCAACAATGAATTCAATGCCAAAAAAATTCAGTACGGGGATCAGTGCAATTCCAGAGCCGGTTCCTCCCATGGAAAAAATAGTGGAGAGTACAAAAGCAAGACTGCTGTAGAGTAGATAGTCATTCACAAACGGTTTCCTTAAGGGAACCTCCAATAATAGGTAATACCCACAACATCTCTAGCTTTTGGCTAGGCTAGGCACTCTTTTGAAACCCTAGCCTTAGCTAAGGTGAAAAAGAGTAACGACGCATAGGCGAAAGCTAGTGACGCCCAAAGGGTGGTCTTTGCAGACGCAATCTTGCACAAGATATTTACTTCGTCTTAGCTATGGCTAGGACTTGAAAATCTCTTGCACAATCTCACATCTGCAAAGTCCATTGTGGGTATTACCTATCATTGGAAGTTCCCTTGAATAATATACAATAATGAAAAATATAATTTTAACATATAGAATAAGGCAAATTATATTTAGATAGGAGTAATATCTTCCTTATTAAAACTCAAGGAGTCAACATTGAAAGAGATCGTTAAAAAAGTTTTACCGCTGAGCCTCATAGTCGCGCTTCGTTTTTTTGGACTGTTCATTGTACTTTCCGTATTGTCGCAGTATGCGAAGGACCTGCCGGGAGGTAACGCTTTCCTTGCCGGGGTCGCTTTGGGTGGTTATGCATTGACACAGGCAGTGCTTCAGGTGCCTTTTGGCGTGATGAGTGACAAGATCGGGCGTAAAAAGACCATTTTGTTCGGGTTGCTGCTTTTTGCAGCCGGTTCAGTCGTTGCTGCAATAGCCGACAATATTTACATCCTCCTTCTTGGCCGTTTCCTGCAGGGTGCAGGAGCCATCGGTTCGGTGGTAACGGCTATGATCGCTGACCATGTAAGAGAAGACCAGAGAGCCCATGCCATGGCAGTGATGGGTATGACGATCGCAATGAGTTTTGCCGCTGCCATGATCATCGGTCCGGTCATGGCAGGGGTGTTCTCTGTCTCTTCACTTTTCTGGCTTACAGCAGCACTGTCTCTTTCTGCTTTGGTCATTTTGTTTACCGCCGTACCGGAGCCGCCAAAGATCGTGCATCATTACAGCGAAGAAGAGGCAAAGATCAAACATGTCTTTAAAGACAGAGACCTGGTACGTATGTATATCACTTTTCTTTTTCACAGCGGGACGATGGCGATCGCTTTTTTCATTATCCCTATCGTGATGAAAGAGAAGTTTGGTATGACAACGATGGATTACTGGAAAGTGTATCTGCCAGCAGTATTTTTCGGTATTTTGGCGATGGCTCCAGCTGCGATTTTCGGAGAAAAATACAGCAAAGGAAAAGAGGTCTTCCTGGCTTCCATCGGCTTTATCGTTGCCTCTTTTCTGCTGATGGGCTTTTCAAACAGCTTTGTATGGTTCGCCGTGGGGGCAACCTTCTTTTTCATCGGCTTCAATATGTTCGAGCCGCTGTTGCAGAGTTTTGTGGCCAAATTTGCCAAAGTGCACCAAAAAGGTGCTGCTTTGGGAGTAGCCAATACCTTTGCCTATGTGGGCGTTTTCCTCGGCGGTGCCATCGGCGGATGGATCTACGGACATTACAGTGCGGAAGGTGTGACGGTCTTTGTCGTGATACTTTCGGTATTGTGGGCACTCTGGATCGTGGGTATGCGAAATCCCGGTTTGAGGGCCAATCTCTTTTTGGATTTTGACAGCTACGATAAAAGTAAACTCCAGGGACTTAAAACACTCGACGGCGTGACAGACTTTTATGTCAATGAGACAGAAGGGCTGATCGTGGTCAAATATGATGCAGAAGAGGTCAGTGAAGCGCATATAGAATCTTTCCTGAAAGAAGAGGGTGCAAAAAAATGAAAGAGATAACACTTGAGACAAAAATAGCGGACCTGCTGAACAGCCGGGAAGATATGAAAGATATTCTCATTAAGATAAACCCCAAGTTTAAAAAACTGAACAACCCTGTACTCAAGCGTACCCTTGCAAAAATAGCAGGCGTAAGACAAGCTGCTGTAGTGGGAGGGATGGACCCTGTAGATCTGCTTAACCAACTTCGTGAAGCAGTAGGACAGGCACCGGTCGATACCATGACGCCAGAAGGGGAAGTGGAAGTCCAAGAAGCGCCGGAGTGGATCCTGCAGGAGGCAAAACAGACACTGAATGCCAATGAGATTCTTGATCAGGAACGCAATCCTCTGGCAGAACTCCATAAAGCACTCAAAGCCATAAATGAGGGTGAAGTGATCACCCTAGAAGCGGACTTCCAGCCGGAACCTTTGATGGATGAAATGATGAAGGCAGAACATGAGGTCTTCGCCCGTGAAGTGGACGAAAATCATTTTATTATCTATATCAAAAAATAGACGATGAAGATCAAAACATCATTTTCAGTAGTGGTCCGTATCTTCCTGTGGTTCGTCATGATCATCGGCGGAGCAGTTTATTCTCTTGCCAAAGATTGGCATTCCCCTCTTTTTAACACTCTATGGTTCCATATTTTGACTGCGATCGTGGGTATATTCCTGCTTGTGCTGGCATTCCGGGCAGCAGCGAACGGTGGAAGAGAACTGACCAAAGGCAGGGTAGGGGACATCCCCCGATTGGAGACGAACCGGCTGGTAACGACAGGAATTTTCAGCTGTATGCGCCATCCGATGCTTTTTGGTTTGACCCTTTTGCCCTTGGGTTGGGCACTGCTGTTGGGCTCCCCTACCTTTATTGTGGTTGTTGCCCCTTTGGAGATGCTTTTTATCATTGTGATGGTGCTCATCTTTGAAGAGATGGAAGTGAAGAGAAAATTCGGTAAAGCGTATGATGTCTATCGGGAGGAAGTGCCTATGGTTTCTTTCAGGTGGAAGTGTTTAAACACACTTTTTAAAAAATAAAGAGAGAAGGAGAGACAGAATGAAAAGAAGAGACGTACTCAAGGCAGCCTCGCTGGCATTCGTTTCCACCCTGACAGCGGGGTATGGAAGCAACGATATGGCTGAAAAAGAAATTCGGAAAAAAGCCACAAAAAAACCTACTGGTGTGTTGAAAAAAAGCAAAAACCCTAAAGTGCTTGTGGTTGGCGGGGGATGGGCAGGTCTTGCACTTGCCAAACATGTCAAAATTT
The DNA here is from genome assembly GCA_024762315.1 of Sulfurovum sp. Classification (GTDB taxonomy): domain Bacteria; phylum Campylobacterota; class Campylobacteria; order Campylobacterales; family Sulfurovaceae; genus Sulfurovum. The sequence goes on along the minus strand of JANTHR010000016.1, from coordinate 24,241 downwards.
TTGCTCCCCAGGCCGAGGTCGTGATGGTGGAGAAAAGAGAGCATTTTGTTTCATGCCCGATGAGTAACGAATGGCTTGTAGATCTGGTAGATCTGGAATTTTTGACCCACAGTTACATTGATGCCTCACAAAACAATCACTATACGTTCATCAATGCCACAGCGACTGATATAGACAGGGAAAAGCATATTTTAAAAACAAGCAGAGGGGAGATAGCGTATGATTATCTTGTATTTGCGGTAGGAATAGAGTATGACTATGATGCCTGGACGCATGGCGACAGCGTTCTGGAGGAGAGACTGAGAAATGAGTATCCCGCTGCATTTGTTCCCGGTTCCGAACACATTACGCTTAAACACAAGATCAAAAACTTCAAAGGCGGGAATTTCATACTGACCGTACCCGAAGGCAACTACCGTTGTCTGGCTGCTCCTTATGAAAGGGCCTGCCTGATCGCCGATTATTTTATGCACCATCACATAGACGGAAAAGTGATCCTGATGGATGAGAGCAATCATATACGCATTAAGGACAAGGGGTTCTCCTCTGCATTCAATGAGCTGTACAAAGACCGCATAGAATATATGCCCTCGGCAAAAATACTGAAATTCGATCTTGACAAAAAGGTCGTGGAGACAGATTTTGATGAAATTGAATTTGAAGATGCCAGTTTTTACCCGAATGTGAAATCGCCCTATATTTTGGAAAAACTCAATATGACCAAGTCAACCCCTTACAACAGAGTAGAAGCGGACATAGACCAGTATACCTACAAAGTGAAGGGAACGAACAATATTTATGTGTGTGGAGATGCCAGACCTATGGGCTTTTCAAAATCCGGGAATACGGCATTTTCAGAGGGTGTGAACGTAGCCCAGATGATAGCGGATGAAATACACGGCAAGACACCGGTATGGAAATCGCCTGTGACTACCTGTTTCTCCGTTCTGCGCACAAAGCCCGAAAGAACGATCTCTTTGTATACGGAATACCGATATACGAAAAATGGCGGGATGGATTTTACCAATTCCATGACAGACGAAGCCTGGAAAACAAACCACCTGGGCAAAGAGAGGGTTGCCTATGCCTGGGCTGAGAGTATGTACCGCAATATGTTCTACTAGAAGAAAGGGATGGGACTAAGTATAGTTTTATTTTTTTATCCTATTATTCGTTAATAATATTAGAAGGAGTTATTAATGAAATTACTTAAGATTATAGTTGCAGGAAGTCTGTTAGCTACTCTGGGTTTTTCTGCGGAGTTCATCCCCTATGAGAAGATGGCCGGGAAATTACTGAAAGAGAATGTAAAAAACGGTTTGCGGGCTACAACGGATGAAGTCAAAAAAGCTTTGCATGCTAAAGACACGGCTGTCGTTGATGTACGAAGTAAAGAAGAGTGGGCGGGAGCGCATATTAAAGGGAGTATGAGAGTCGGAAGACAGTCTCCAGAAAAAGCCATTGGGAATTTTGTACTGGATGATGATGACAAACTGGTCAAGGACAAACTCATCGTTGTCTGCAACACGGCTCACAGAGCATCACTTGAAGCGGTTATATTCAGAAAAATGGGATTTACCCAGGTTAAAGTCTATCCTATAGACGAATGGATCGATGAGTGTAATCCGGTTGTGACCAAATACTCAAGACAGGAATACAAAGATGGGAAACATCATCGATTCGGTGCATTTTATGCCCAAGGCTGCAAAGAGAAGAAATGATAAAGCAAAGAGAGAAACCAAAGGTTTCTCTCTGTTCCTTTTTATTTTTTAGAATATCGTAAACCTAAAGTGCACAAAGCCTAAAATATTTTCTATATCTTTCACTACTTTTTCCATGATGTCACCTTCTCTTGTGCCTGCAAAAAGACGAGCCATTACATATCCGTTCATAAGTCCGATGGTGACACGGCCGTCGCCTTTTTCGTACACGGCAATGCTCAACGGCATTTTGGCAGCCATGAATTTACTGCTGTCTTCGCTTAGCATGACCCCGGAAAGTGCACCGTTGCAGAATTTGATGATCTTGACTTTTCCGACATCCTGGCCACCGTGGCCCAATACCTCTTTTTGCTGGTCTATGACGGCTGTGACATGCCATCCTTCCTGCTTATTGATGCGTGTTTCAAGCATCCTTACAGTTTTATCAAAATCGTAAGGTACGGTTATTTCTTTAAAAAACATTGTTGGGGCTGCGAGTTTAAATATAAATCCCACAACAAACAGACTTAAAACAAAACCCAAGATCACGCCTGCGATCATTTCTCTTTTTTTTAACATTATTCTACCTCTTCTATACAAATTTTTCCTGCTCTGCACTCTTGGATGGTTCGAAAGAGTACAAATCCTATGACTGTGAATGTCAATAAGATCAACACGACTGAGCCCAAATAGGTCAGAGTGCTGTGAAATGTCATTTCCATCAAAAGTGTGGCTATGGTGATGGCTGCCAATGGAAAGGTATATGCCCACCATGAAATAAAAAACTCTTTGGTATCAAATATACGCATCATGAACAGGAGTAAAAAGAGTGTAAAGAGTGCGATGAAATACAACAACAGGCTCATGATGTCCAGGCTCCCGTCACTGATGCGAAAATAGCTGATGAACCCCACAGCGGGAGGGGCAATGAGTATGAACAGTGTCGGCAAAAGTTTTTTGGCCAAAGGCTGATGAAAAACGATCCGGTATATCATGATGGTAAAAAGTACCAGCCAAAAGAAAAGTCCCAAAGCAAAGAAAAAGAGCGAAACCCACATAGGTGCTGCTGCTACACCGACCACCGGTACAAGTACATTCCCTACGATAGGAATGAACCAGGCAGGGTTGCTGTGTACGATCTTGAATTCATTACGGATCCAGTATCGCATAATGATGAGTGTAAAGGCCAACTGCAAAGGTGTGCCGATATACCAAAAGAGTATGGAGATAGTCGGCGCAAAATCATAATAGGCAATGGAGACCAGTAAAAAACTGATGGATATGGTTGCTGAAAATGCACTTTTTACAGGGTGTGCGAACTCTTTTTGTACTGCTTCGGGATAGAGCAGCCATTTAAAGATATAGGCAATGAATATGCCTAAAAATAGAATGCTGTCTACCAACAGCAGTGCACCGTAGATCCAGTAAGGCATATCTATCAGATGATATGCTTTGGCAAATACAATGGTAAAACCGGACAGTCCCATTACTACGGCAAAGAGTTGAATGGGGAAGTGTTCCATAGAGCGTTGATTGAGTTGCATCATTCTACCTTTATTACTAATTATAATAATAATAATTATCAATAGTTATATGTTGAAATCCTACTCTTTTTTTCTTAAATAAGACTTATTTAGTCCAATTCAGAATAAAAGTCGGATTGAAAAAGGATACCTTTCTTCATTTCATTTTATTTGGTAATATATTTTTACAAGTTCTTGCAGTGTGGGCTGGAATGCAGCAGGGTAGTGCAAACTGATAGCGTGCTTTGTTTTTAGGGCACAAGGCTTTCTCCCCGCCTCTTTCATAACAAGATCCGTGACTCCTTTTGCTGCAAGCCACCCTATGACCTTTGCGCCGCTTCGGAAAGGGTTTTCTTCTATCTGCATAGAAGTACCGTCAAAAAAAGCATAGTATTTTGCCTTTCCGAAACGGGAGCTCAGGGGTGCATTCAAACTGTCTATTTCTATGGCTGCAGCAATCATTTGTCTCTTATTCATGTCATTTTTTTGGGATTGTATAAAAAATTGATAAAAAATACAACTATAGGATACCTATAAGCCCATTTTATTAAAAACATAAGATAAGATTAATATAAATGTGCTATATTTGCACATATGTGCATAAAGATTTATGCATAATTATTTTCAAATGAAAGGATTTTCTATGTTTGGAAGAAGAAATAATGCAAAAAGAAATATTGGAAGAGGACAAGGTTTTGGCAGAGGACGAGGTCAGGGATTTGGAAGAGGACTCCGTAACGGCAGAGCCGAAGATTTTGAATATGAAAGAGGTTTAGGCATGGGATATGGCAACACAAGAGGTCGCAGAGCCCGTGATGGAAGCGGCCAGGGACGCGGTGCCGGGTTTTGGAGCAAAATAGGTGAAGTTCAGGGAAGTGACTTTACCGACACAAAAGAGAAAGGCAAAATGAGAGTAGCTTTTGTAACCAATAACGGTACAACAATTGCCAAACATATAGGTTTGGCAAAGAAGATAGCTATTTACCAATTCCCGGAGGGAGAGTTGGTTGAGATTGTTGAAAACCCTATTATGAAGAGAATAAAAGATGAGGGTATTCAACTTGAAAAAGCCAATGAGGGAGAGAGACACTTGGGCACAGGGCATATTATTCCTGCTTTCTTAAAAGAGAAAGGGGTTGATGTCTTTGTAACAAATGATTTTGGTAAAGGGGTAATGGATAATCTGCTTGCAATGGAAATAACGCCTGTTGTTCCACATTCCAGAGAGATAAGTGAAGTGGTAGAGATGATAAAAAAGAATCAGGAGCAGTAGATGAAACTAACTATAGCAAGCGGAAAGGGTGGAACAGGAAAAACAACTGTTTCATCCAATCTTACTACCTATCTGGCATCGATGGGAAAAGATGTTGTACTGGCTGACTTGGATGTAGAAGAGCCAAACAGTGCACTATTTTTGAATGCAAAACTTGTTCATTCAAAGGTCGCCAATAAAATGGTGCCAAAATGGGATGCAAAAGATTGTACCCTTTGTGGAGAGTGCGAAGAGGTTTGTGCCTTTAATGCTATTTTGCAGCTGCCAGAAGAGATCAGGGTGTTTCCTGAACTTTGTCACAGCTGCTATGCATGCAGCGAGTTATGCCCGACATTTTCTCTGCCTATGACACCTGCAAAAATAGGCGTCATTAGTGAGTATAAAAATGAACTCTTTTCTATGGTTGAGGGCAAATTGGATCTTGGGCAGGAGATGGCTGTACCACTTATTGCCCAGACAATGGAGTATGTGGATGAAAAATTTCCTGAAAATATCAAAATTTATGATGCACCTCCGGGAACATCCTGCCCTGTTATTGAGGCAAGCAGATATAGTGATTTTGTGATTTTGATTACAGAAGCCACACCTTTTGGACTCAATGATCTACAACTTGCAGTTGAGACTATGAGGGTACTGAATCAAAAAATCGGTGTAGTGATTAATCGTTACGGTATTGGCGATGATGGTGTCGAAAAGTATTGTCAGGCTGAGCATATTCCGATTATCACCAAAATAAAAAATGACAAAGAGGTGGCAAAACTCTACTCAAACGGGGAGTTGATATATGATAAAATAGATCACTTTAAAAACTCTTTGGACGAAATTGTCACTTTTATCGGAGGTTTAAAATGAGAGAAGTTGTTGTAATCTCCGGCAAAGGCGGAACAGGTAAAACGAGTATAAGTTCTTCGTATGCCTATCTTGCTTCAAAAGATGCTGTTGTTTGTGACTGTGATGTTGATGCGGCAAATATGCACCTGCTTTTGGATGCGGATTTTAAAGAGCAGGAGGATTTCTACAGCGGAGAGTTGGCAGTCATAGATTCAAATTTGTGTAATAACTGCGGTAAATGTTTTGAAGTGTGCCGTTTTGATGCCATCAGTAAAGAGCCTGAGTATCATGTGGTGGATCCTATATCGTGCGAAGGGTGCCACTATTGCAGCCGTGTATGTCCTACTGATGCGATAGAGATGGTCACGCAGAAGGCAGGTGATCTTTTTGTATCAAATATAAAAACCGGTGCCAGAATGGTGCATGCAAAATTGGGATTTGGCGCAGAAAACAGCGGTAAACTCGTCTCTAAAGTAAAGCGTGTGGGCAAAGAGATGGCACTCAAGGAGGATAAAGCGTATGTTATAACGGATGGAAGTCCCGGTATAGGATGCCCTGTCATTTCAAGTTTGAGCGGGGCGAATCTTGTGGTGCTGGTGACTGAAGCTACAGTTTCGGGTCTGCACGATTTGAAGCGGGCGCATCAGTTGACAAAAACGTTTAATTTAAAAGTTGTCGCTATTGTCAATAAATATGATTTAAACAGAGAGATTACACAAAAAATCCGTAATTATCTTGCTACGGAAGGTGTGCAGGTCATAGCATCACTCGCTTATGATGAAAATTTTACAAAAGCGATGAGTGTGGCGAAGCCAATTGTTGAATTTGACAAAAACTGTGAAATTTCACAGCAGATAGAGATGAGTTGGAAAACCATAACAAATATTTTAAAGGAGCATTAATTATGAAAATAGTATTTACAGCACAAGGTGAGGGTTGGGAGAGTCCTATGGATCCAAGGTTTGGAAGAGCAAAAATGTTTTTAGTGTATGATGAAGCAACAGACAGATTAGAGGCAATTGATAACAGCGAGACAGATTCAATGGATCACGGTGTCGGCAATCAGGCTTCCAAAAAGATGATTACCGTAGGAGCTGATATTGTCATTACCGGTAATGGTGCCGGTGAAAAAGCTTTGAAGATATTAAAAACTACCCAAATAGCGTTTTATACCGGTGCGGGCGATATGAGTGTTAAAGAGGCATATCGTGCTTATAAAAAAAACAGACTTCAAAAACAGTATTAGGAGAGAAAAGATGAGAGTAGTATGTCCTACAGATGAAAATATGGGTTATCTTAGCAAAAGGGGTGCACACTTTGGGAAAGCAAAGTTTTACACTATAATAACGCTTGAAGATGGAAAGATTGTAGATGTAGAAGGCGTTGCAAATCCGGGACATGGTGCAAACTCCTGCGGTAATGCAATTGCCAATATTATGAGTTTAAAACCTGATGCGCTTATAGTGAGCGGGATAGGTTCTTCACCGGCAGAGGGTTTTACAAAAGCGGGACTTGATGTCTATTTTGATAAGGAGAGCCCAACGGTTGAAAAGTCTATTGAGCTTTTTTCTCAGGGAAAACTTGAAAAAATAAATGGAACAGGTACCTGCTCCGCGCATTAAAATAAAAAATGAAAACAAAAATTCTGAATTTTTTTAAATTTGTTTACCGTCTGTATTATGACGGCTTTGTCAACATGAAGGTGGGCAAAACACTTTGGCTGCTTATTGCGATCAAACTGTTTATTATGTTTGCCATTGTCAAATGGCTGTTTTTCCCAAATGTACTTCAAGAGAGCTTTCAGACAGATACACAGCGAAGCGAATACATTTTAGATCAATTGACAAAGGAGAACTAACTGATGGAACATGCTGATTTACTCGTGGATTGGTCGCGTGCGCAGTTTGCGCTTACGGCACTCTACCACTGGCTTTTTGTACCGCTTACTTTGGGCTTGACATTCATTGTTGCGATTATGGAGACAATGTATGTCAAGAGTGGAGATGAAAAGTGGAAAAAGATTACAAAGTACTGGATGGGGCTTTTGGCAATTAACTTTGCGATCGGTCTTGCAACCGGTATTATTATGGAGTTTGAATTTGGTACCAATTGGTCAAACTATTCATGGATAGTAGGAGATATATTTGGTGCACCGCTTGCCATAGAGGGTCTTATGGCTTTTTTTATGGAGTCAACATTTTTTGCTGTGATGTTCTTTGGATGGAACAAAGTCAGCAAAAAGATGCACCTGCTTTCAACCTGGCTTGTCGCAATCGGCTCCAATCTGTCGGCTCTTTGGATATTGGTAGCCAACGGATGGATGCAGCACCCAACGGGTATGAGCTTCAATCCCGATACTACCAGAAATGAGATGGCAAATTTCTGGGAAGTTCTTTTTAACCCCAATGCCGTAAGCAAATTTTTACATACTGTAAGCAGCGGCTATGTTCTTGCTTCACTCTTTGTTATAGGTATAAGTGCCTGGTATCTGCTTAAAAAAAGAGATATTGAGTTTGCTAAAAAAAGTATTCTTGTTGCTTCTAGTTTTGGACTTTTGACATCCATGTATCTTATCACCACAGGCGATGAATCTGCACACCAGGTGGCGCTGAATCAGCCTATGAAACTTGCAGCGATGGAGGGGTTGTACAAAGGTGAAAAAAGAGCCGGAATTGTTGCTGTAGGAGCTTTAAATCCTGCAAAAGAACTGGGTGACGACAAAGAGACTTTCCTTTTTAAATTTGAAATTCCCAATGCACTCTCTGTTTTGGGATATCATAAATTGGATGCCTATGTACCGGGTATGGATGATTTGGTTAACGGCAATAAAGAACAAGGTATTGTCTCTGTCAAGGAAAAAATGCAAAAGGGTAAATTGGCCATAAAGGCTTTGGCTGATTATAAAAAATACAAAAAAGCAAATGATAGTTCACATGCAGAAGAGGCTCTCAAAACCTTTAAAACATATGAGAAATATATGGGGTATGGATACCTGAAAAAACCACAAGATGCACTTCCTGATGTTGCACTGACTTTTTACAGTTTTCATACGATGGTTGGGCTTGGCTTCTGGTTTTTGCTCCTTTTTGTTCTCGTCTTGTATTACACAATGAAAGATAGCATTGAGAGTAAAAAGTGGCTTCAATATGCAGCACTCTTTACAATCCCTCTGGGATATGTGGCACAAGAGGCAGGATGGATCACTGCCGAAGTTGGTCGCCAGCCATGGGCTATTCAGGATTTGCTTCCTGTAGGCATGGCAACCTCAAGTGTCGCGACAAGCAGTGTCATGATCACATTTTGGCTTTTTGCAGTGCTCTTTACCGCACTGCTCTTGGCAGAGATAAAAATCATGCTAAAACAGATAAAAATCGGACCGGAGGGACATTGAGATGTTTGATTTACTTACACTTCAGCAATATTGGTGGTTTTTGGTGAGCGTCATTGGTGCGCTTTTTGTCTTTATGACATTTGTACAGGGCGGGCAAACACTTCTGTACACTTTGGGCCAAACAGAAGATGAAAGGGATTTGCTCGTAAACTCTCTAGGCAGAAAATGGGAGCTTAGTTTTACAATGCTTGTTATGTTCGGCGGTGCGCTTTTTGCCGCTTTCCCGCTTTTTTATGCAGTAAGTTTCGGGGGTGCCTACTATGTTTGGATGGCGATCCTTTTTTGTTTCATCATTCAGGCAGTTGCTTATGAGTACCGCAAAAAGCCCGACAATCTTTATGGAGAGAGATTTTATGAGATATTCCTTTATATCAATGGAAGCTTGGGGATCTTTCTTATAGGTGTGGCACTGGGAACTCTTTTTACAGGCGGGAATTTCGTAGTCAATGACTTGCATCTTTCGCATTGGACTGTGCAAAGTTACGGTTTGGAAGCACTGTTAAATCCTTTTAATGTGGTATTTGGCTTGATGCTTGTCTTTCTTGCAAGAGTGCAGGGGGCTTTGTATTTTTTCAATAATGTGGCCGAAAACAGCATTACCTCTCGAATAAAAAAAGTTGTTTTGACCAACTTCATACTCTTTTTGGTGCTTTTCTTGTTTGTTGTAGGCTATATCCTTTTTGCAAACGGATACAGATACGATCCATCTACAGGTGTCGTCAGTGTTGAGCGTATGAAGTTTTTACACAGCTTTATGGATATGCCTGTGCTTTTGGCAGCGCTTCTGGCTGGTGTTGCGTCACTGCTTTACGGTGTCTATATTGGGATAGTAAAACAAGCAAGAAAAGCAATTTGGTTTACCGGTATCGGTACGATTGTAACAGTGACTGTTGTGATGCTTATTTTGGGGTGGGATAATTCCGTCTATTATCCTTCCTTGGCAGATCTGCAAAGTTCACTGACTATCGTAAACTCATCGGGAAGTCACTATACGCTGAGTGTCATGAGTGTTGTTTCTCTGCTTGTTCCGGTTGTCCTGCTTTATATCTTCTTTGTATGGCGCTCAATGGACAAAACACAAATGACAATAGACGAAGTCAAATCTGACTCGCACCACTACTAGGAGAAAATGATGGAATATTTATCGGAAATTGTTTGGTATGCCGGTTGGCCCGTACTTATCTACGTATCACTAAAATTCGTGGAGTTCAACTTGGATCATTTCAGAAAAACAAAAAAAGTCGAAGAGTTTGAAGCTCTTCATAGAGGGAAAAAATAGTTTTAGAAAAGAGTTATAATTTCAATGCAAAAACAACAATATAACAAAAGCCTTATAGCTACAGTATCACTGGCGCATCTGGTGCATGATACTTACTCCTCTTTTCTGGCGCCAATTTTGCCACTGCTTATAGAGAAGCTTGGCATGAGCCTTGTGATGAGTGCTTTTTTGGATATTGCCAGAAAAATACCTGCTCTTTTAAACCCTTTTTTTGGTCTGCTGGCTGAGCGAAGTGATGCACGATGGTTTGTCATTCTGGCTCCTGTGCTAACAGCAATAAGTATGTCTTTACTCGGAGTTGCCACTTCGTATGCATTTTTATTGCTTTTATTGACTATCGCGGGAGTCTCTGCTACGCTGTTTCATATACCGTCTCCGGGCATGATTAAAGCGACAGCTGGCGAGAAACTGGGGCGGGGTATGAGTTTTTACATGGTCGGCGGAGAGTTGGCAAGGACTATTGGCCCTCTGCTTATTACCGGAGGGGTCTCACTATGGGGGCTTGAGGGCACCTGGAGGCTGATGCCTTTTGGGATAATTGCATCATTGATCTTGTATTATAAGCTGAAAGATTTTCAGTTTACACAGACAAACTTTGCAAAAAAGAGTGAAAAGGGTGATGCCCTTGCTGAGGTGAAACGATTCCTACCCCTCTTTGGGGCCATGGGCGGATTTATGTTTTTTCAATCTGCCATGAAAATGGCGGTAACACTCTATCTGGCTGTTTATCTTACACAGATGGGGTTTTCTTTGTGGGTAGCAAGCAGCGCATTGGCGGTTTTGCAATTTTTCGGTGTTGTCGGTACCTTTTTGTCCGGAAATATATCAGACAAGATAGGCAGACAGAAAACATTGGTGATTATGTCAAGTGGCGCGGCACTGACGATAAGCGCTTTTCTTTTTAGCAGCACTGTTTATACCCTCTTTCCTCTGTTGGCACTGTTGGGTATATTTATGTTTGCAAACGGGCCTATTATGCTTTCGGTTATCCACGAACTTGATACTGAAATGCCTACATTTATTAATAGTGTTTATATGAGTATCAATTTTAGTATCAGCTCTATTGTTGTTTTGCTCATGGGCTTTTTTGGTGATACTTTAGGGCTTTTGCTTACCTACCAAATTGCCGCTGTTTTGGCTTTTGTTGCTATACCTTTTGCAATGGTTTTAAATCATTCCATGAAAGAGAGGAGCTAAATGAGAGGAAGACGAAAAATTAAAAGAGTGATAGACGCAGACCATAGCGATGTCTGCTTCAAACCTTGCGGAATCAGAAAGGTTGATCTGGAGAGTGTTGTGCTTTTGGAAGATGAGGTGGAAGCGCTCAGATTGAGTGACTTTGAAGGACTGTATCAGCAGGAGTGTGCAGATAAAATGGGAATTTCAAGAAGTACATTTTCCCGGATTCTTGAAAAGGCACATAAAAAAATTTCGGATGCCTTGCTTCACGGCAAAGCCATTTCGATCAATAAAAAAACAATAAAGGAAACAAAATGAAAATAGCAATACCGGTAAAAATGAAGAGAGAAAATCCGCCGCTGGCACCGCTTTTTGGCAAGGCAAAATGGTTTGCAATGGTAGAAGGCGATACCGTTGAGATTGTAGAAAATCCTGCACAGGGCGGCAGGGCAGTTGTTGAATGGTTTCTTTCAGAAGGAGTGAATGCTGTTATTTTTCAGAAGATGGGAATGGTACCTTATGAGATAATCAAAGCATCAGGGAGTATCGACCTGTTTCATGCCGGGTATGAGAGAGTGCTCCTCAATGATGTTTTGGAAAAATTCAATGCCGGAGAACTGTTGGAGATCGATGATACAAATGTCAACAGTATTATTGCGCATCATGAGGGCAAACATTCACATGGAGAAAAACACTGAATGGAATTTGAATTGAAACAGATCGCAACGATCCGTTCACCTTTCTGCGATCTGGTTAATATGCCGGTACAGCCTAAAGGGGCCAGAGATACGTTTGCCACAATAGAATTTGAAAAAGAGTATGAAGAGGGCCTTAAAGACCTGGACGGATTCAGCCATGTGTACCTGATATACCATTTTCATAAGGTCAGAGAGCCAAAGCTGAGTGTGATTCCATTTAATGACAAAACCAATACCCCAAGAGGAGTTTTTTCTACACGGACACCTATGCATCCTAACGGGTTGGGACTCTCTGTCGTGGAGCTTGTTGGGGTAGAAGGTAATGTAGTGACTATTAAAGGTGTAGATATTTTAGATGGTACACCGCTGCTGGATATCAAGCCCTATATAGAAAATTTTGACAAAGTAGAGGGTGAGTCAAGATCAGGCTGGATGAAAGCAAGTCTTGATGAGGTCAGCAAGAAAAAATCTGATGATCGATTTGTTCAAAGCTGATCTATGTTTAAAATCGATGATCCTAAAAATAACTACAAAAATGTAACGCACGCTTTCTTTTTGGCTCTGGCGATCACGATCGCCGAGCCTTCTACTATTTTGCCTTTAATGGTACACCACTTCAGTGACAGTATGGTCATCGTAGGGGTTTTTGCCTCTTTGCTTCGCGGCGGGGCAATCATGATACAGCTTTATGCAGCATTTCATGCCCAGGCCTATAAACGCGTATTGCCCTATTTGGGAAAAGTCTTTTTCTTTCGCTGGATCTCATGGTTTGCGATCGGACTGAGTATTTTCTTTATCGGGGACAGCAATAAACCCCTGACACTCTTTTTCATCGGGCTGGGGCTTTTTTTCTTCTCCTTTACGGCAGGATTCGGTGCGATCTATTTTAAAGAACTGCAAGCCAAACTTTTCTCCAAACAATATCGTGGCAAGACAATGGCGAACAGACAGGTGGCAGGCTCCATTGCCTCTATTATCAGCGGGGGTGTTGCAGGGTATGTGCTCAATCATTATGAAGCCCCTTTGAATTATGCCTATCTGTTCATGGTAAGCAGCCTCTTTATGGTCATAGGCTTTGTGACATTTGTTACCATAGAAGAACCCGTTAAGGAAAACATTTCACATAAAGAGAAAAACTTTGGTTTGTTCATTAAAAATGCTGTAGCGACACTCAAAGAGGACAAGCGCCTGCAACAGCAGATCTTTGCTATTTTTCTGAGTTACAGCTATTTTCTCTCTATGCCCTTTGTTGTTTTGAATGCCAACAGTTCTTTTACTTTGACCGGGTGGATGCTGGGCGGTTTCATTACCGTACAGATGCTGGGAAGCATTGTGGGAAGCACATTTTTATGGAGAAAGATCCATGATTATGAAAAAATGCTTTCACTCAGTTTTCTGTTTATGATCGCTGCTTTTATTTTGGCACTGTTCGCTGCAAATGTGTATGCCTTTGCGTTGATCTTTTTGCTTTTTGGCGTGGCACTTGACGGTTTCAATATCTCCGGGATGAATCTGGTCATAGAGATAGCGCCGGAAGAGAAAAGACCTGTTTATACTGCCTTGCAGACCAATATTGTTTCTTTGGGTCTTTTCTTCCCGGTGTTGGGAGGTGTGATACTGAAGTTTGTAGGCAGCTATGCGGTTATTTATCTTTTAAGTATAATGTTGCTGATATGGGGTTTTTATATCAGCAAAAAACTGAAATTACTTAAATAAGATAATTTTAGTCTTATTTAAGTAAAAGAGTACTATATTGTCATTAGTTATAATATAAATAAGTAAGGATTATAAAATGAATTTTTCAGATGAAGATATTTATGAGGCAGTGAAACATCATCTTCCTTCGGTAAATGAGTATGTGAATTCTCATGGTGGAGCGATTACTCTTTTAGGCGTGAAAAATGGTAAAATATACATAGAACTTACCGGTGCGTGCCATGGGTGCAGCATGAGTTTAATGACCACTAAAATGGTGGTACAGAAGAGATTAAGAGAATTGATCCATCCCGAACTTGTTGTAGTGAATGTGGATGGCACACCAGAAAATGCTCTTCCCGAAGACCTCTATACCAAAGAAAAGCCCGAAGAAGAGGTGAAAGAAAAAGAAGAAGAAAGTATTTGGGGTAAAGTAAAAAAGATCTTTTAGGGAGATATAAAATGTATTATATATATTTGATTGCCGCGTTATTGCTGACAGGATGTATGGACAGTAAAAACAAAGTGAAGTTTGACGGAGAAACACTGATTGAGCAGAAATGTGCCATGTGTCACAATCTTAAGATGCCGCCGGACACCTATGAAGATGAAAAAGCTCCGCCTATGATGGCTGTTGTGTTTCACCTCAAAGATTTCATGAAGATCACGGTGGATGATGAGAAGTTCAGTAAATTCATCCCTTTTGTACAGGATTATGTGATCAATCCGAGTAGAGATAAATCGTACTGCGACAAAGAGAGTTTGAAAACGTATGGTGTGATGCCTTCACAGAAAGGCAATGTTACCAAAGATGAACTTGAAGCGATTGCATCCTATATGTATGATTTTTATGATCAGCAGAAGTACTTGGAGCAGATGCAGGCAAAAGCAGCGTTTGATGCCCTGCCAAAAGGAGAACAGATTGCACGTAAAAATGGCTGTTTCAACTGTCATACGTTGAATAAAAAAGGTGTAGGACCTTCTTTTTCAGAAATTTCAAAACGGGATGCAAAAGAGATAATAGATACTATTAGCAATGGAAGTCATGGAAAATGGGAAGGGTTTCATGTGATGATGCCTGCCTTTAAAATTAAACTAACCCAAGAGAATATTGTGACATTGCAAAAATGGATACAAGAAGAGGGCAAGAAAGAAAAGACAAACAAAACCGCTGAAATACCAGCACAGACACCATGGAAGGTAAAAAAATGATATTTGATCTAGATAAAGATAAAGCGTTAAATGAAACCTACAAACTGATGGCGCAGACCATCATACCAAGACCCATAGCATGGGTGGTAACAGAAGATGAGGGGGTGGTGAATGTGGCACCTTTTAGTTATTTCATAGGTCTCTCCTCTGATCCGGCTTCTGTGCTTATTTCTGTAGGACACAAGCCTGACGGCACACCCAAAGATACACTCGTAAATATTAGAAAAAACAAAAAATGCACTATCTGTATGGTTAAAGAGGATAATCTTGAAAAAATGCATCTCTCTTCCAAAGGATTAGATAAAGATGTCAGTGAAGCAGAAGTGTTTGATATAGAAACAGTCTCTTTAGCAGATGGCTATCCACCCATGATAAAAAGTGTGCCTGCTGCTTATTTTTGTGAATTGAATCAGGAAATAGATCTGGGAGGTGGTTCGACTATTCCGCTTGTGTTAAATGTCAAACAGATATTTGTTGATGATGAAGTGATCACCAATAAAGAAAGATTGACTATCTCGTTTGATCCTGTGGCGCGTATTGGTAAAAGCTATGCATTTTTGGGTGAGGAGATTGAAGCTCCTGTAATACCTTAGAGCTTAACTTAAGTTATATTGGTTAAAATCAGATCAATATACTCCTATTAAGGATACATACAGATGTTAATACGCAAACTTTTTAAATTTGAAAATGCGCATATCGTGCGTGGCTGTACTACACGGCGTTGCAGTGAAAATATTCATGGGCATTCCTACAAAGTAGAAGTCCTGCTTGAGTCTAACTATCTTGATGATGGGCAGATGGTGTATGATTTTGGTTTGACCAAGTTGTATATTAAAGAGCTTATAGATGCTTTTGATCATGCTATTACCCTTTGGTCTAAAGATGATCAAAATTATATAGAAGCTATGAAAAAATACTCTAACAGATGGGTGGAGCTTCCGGTTTCTCCTTCAGCTGAGCAGTTCTCCCGTGTGATCTATCTTATGGTAGAGCGTATTTTGGAATGCACGCAGATGCAAAATGGTGAGAGAGAAGTACAACTTCACAGTATCATCGTACACGAAACAGAAACAGGTTATGCGCAGGGATTTAAAGAAGATGCGCATAGCGAACTGATGGGAAAAATAAATTTGGAAGAGATCGTTTTCTCTCCTCAGGTGCAGAGTGAATGGAGCGATAGCACACTTTGGGAAAAACTTTTGAAACAGACTTTAATTAAAAACCCCAGAAAAGTTTAGTATAATTCTTAGATCAAAACAAAAGGATAGATATGAAAAAGATTACAGTACTTTCATTGGTAGCCGCAGCGGTATTATTTACTGCATGTGGCGAAGATGCAAAAAAAGCAGCAGCAGAGGCAACAGCCAAAGCAACAGAAACTGTTAAAGATACGGCAGCAGGTGCAGCAGATGCAGCAAAAGAGGCAACAGCCAATGCGGTTGAAGCCACTAAAGAAAAAGCAAACCAAGCTGCAGAAGCAGTTAAAGAAGAAGCAGCGAATGCGGTAGATGCAGCAGCAGCAAAAGCAACCGAGGTAAAAGAAGCAGCAGAGCAAAAAGCAGCAGATGCAGCACAAGCACTCAAAGAGAGAGCGGCAGCAACAACGGAAGCAGCAAAAGAAAAAGCAGCAGCAGCGGTTGAAACTACAAAAGAAGCGGCAGCAGGTGCAGTAGATGCGGCAAAAGAAGCAGTAGCTCCTGCAGCAGACAATACAGCTGGCGCAGCAGCATTTGCTAAATGTGCAGGATGCCACGGTAAAGACGGTAAGACAAAAGCACTTGGTAAATCCGAAGTGATCGCAGGACAGTCAGCAGCGGATCTTGAAGCAAAACTCAGTGAATACAAAGCAGGTACAAGAAATGTTGCCGGTATGGGTATGTTGATGAAAGGTCAGGTTTCAGGACTTAGCGATGCAGATGTGAAAGCAGTGGCTGAATATATTTCAGGGCTGTAAGACAACATTGATCCGGTGGGCATTTGCCCACCCTGCAACATTTTATAAAAAATTGATATGATTCCTATCAATATGTAAACAGATCCTCTTCTTCAATACCATTTAATTCCCAACAAATCGGAATCATCTTCACTTTCATACCTTTGGGAAGAAAATCTACATCCGGTAGCGTAATGATCATCCCGCCCGCTTTTTGCATAGGTGAGACCATACCCGGAAGCTGTTGTTTAAGCGGCATAAATGTTTTCCCGTCAAATGCTCCCAAACGAACCGTATATTTTCCTTTTCTCAGTTTAAAATCTTCTCTTATAGGCGTCTCAACGGTAGCATGGTAAAACGCATTGGCTCCTGATATTTTATGGATAGCTGCACGAATAAAAAGTTCATAATTGACCATAGAAGCTAAAGGGTTTCCGGGAAGATTAATAACAACAGTATTTCCTATTTTTCCAAAAGCGGTAGGTTTGCCGGGTTTGATGTCTACTTTGTCAAAAAAGAGTTTCATCCCCAGGTTTCCAAATGCCTCTTTTGTGAAATCTTTGTCTCCCATACTTACTCCACCGGAAGTGATGATGATATCTGCATCCAGTGCAGAGGTGATGGAAGCCTTGAGTGACTCTATGGTATCTCCACTGCTTGAAATGTAGCGTGTTTCGCACCCTAACTCTTTGGCACGGCCCAGGAACATAGGCGTATTTGAATTATAGAGTTGATGCGGTTCGATCTTTTCAAAATGGGGACGCAGTTCATCTCCTGTACCAAATACAGCGACTTTGATCTTGCGATAGACTTTAAGATGTGTAACGCCCTGGCTTGCCAACAGGGCAATACTGTAAGCTGTGACCTTTTCTCCTTTATGAAGATAGGCAGTACCGCGTTTAACATCTTCTCCGGCTCTTCTAATATGGGCATCTTTTTCTATATTCTCGGGAAGGGAAACCTTATCCTCTGTTACCGTAACATTTTCTACAGGAATGACGGCTTCACAACCTTTTGGGATCGGGGCTCCTGTCATGATCCTGATCGCTGTTCCTTCTTTGAGTGTCATAGTTGGATTGTCACCGGCATAGATCACCTCATTGGAGATGACAATTTTGCTGGCATCAGCACACTTGACAGCGTATCCGTCCATGGCAGAGTTGTCAAAGCGTGGCAGGTCAAAAGTAGCGATGGAATCCTCTGCCATAATACGTCCCAAAGACTGCTCTATGGAGATGATCTCTGTAGAGACAGGGGAGCAGTTTGCATAAATAATATCTAACGCTTCAGTAATAGAGATAGCCATTGATATGCCTTTTAAATTAAATTGGTTTGATTATAGCAAAATAGGGTATAATTCACTTTTAAAATTCAGGAGTTGTTTATGATAGAACAAATGATCGCGGCACACAGTATATTGGTAAAGATATTTTTGGTATTTTTGGTAGCGGGGATCGCTATTCCATTTATGACAGCAAAAAATCCGGCAGGATTTAAAAAAGCAAGTTTTATCTACACGATGATCTTTCAGGCATTGGCAACCATGATCGCTTTTGCAGGAATAGTGGTGATCTATGCAGGTCATAGCGGATGGGATACTGCAAGTATTGTCATGGTAGTGGTATGGGCGGCACTGATGTTTATTGAGATCAAAAAGTACAAACTCATCAAACTCTCGGACTTGCACAACAGAAATACCCATCTGCTTTTAAAAAGTGCTTTTTTCAAGATCTCTTTGGTCGAGGTCTTTTTGGTTGTAGCCATGGTTGTCTTGATGATACTCAAAGCCAAAGGCATTGTGGCACTTTAAGAAGATGTTGTATCTCTACCTAAAAACAGCAGGGGAGCCTTCTTTGAGGCTCACAGGAGATGAACATCGCTATATTTTCAAAGTACGCAGACATAAAGAGGGAGATACCCTTTACCTGCGTAATTTGGAAGATGGGCTGATCCATCGCTATCTTGTTGAGGCCATAGACAAAAAAAGTGCATCACTGATGTTGCAGGAGAGTATGGCTCTTGAGGTTAAAGCAGGTAAAAAACTGCATCTTGGATGGTGCCTTATTGATCCAAAGAATATAGAGAAAGTACTCCCCTCACTGAATGAAATGGGGGTGGAGAAGATTACTTTTATTTACTGTAAACGCTCCCAAAAAAGTTTTAAACTGGACTTTAAACGTTTGGAGAAAATACTGCTTAACTCCTCACAACAATCAGGCAGATCGGTAATGATGCAGCTTGAGATGGCCGAAGATCTGAAAACCTTTTTAAAAGAAAATCCAACAAGTAAAATGTTGAACTTTTCAGAAAACAGACTTGCATCACAAGCAAATATAGATACTGTAGTCATAGGGTGCGAAGGCGGTTTTCATGAAGAGGAAGTTGCACTTTTTGATCCAAAAGAGATTGTCGGATTTGATACCCCTTTGGTTTTAAAGAGTGAGAGTGCAGTGTGCGCGGTAGCTTCCAAGGTACTTTTATAAAAAATTAAATTTATTTTGCTATAATTCCGCCCTAAAGTTGTCTCAGCAAAGACTGTTGCAACGACCCCTGCTATGCAGTGGAAGAGCCCAAACGGCTAGAGCAGGTTAGTTGCCTGTCCATTTATTGTCGACTTCAGCAGTCGGCTCACGCAACTGGTTGCGTATAAAATCACAACGAAAAGGTCTCAAAATGAGAAAAGGTATTCACCCGGAATATATGGAATGCAAGGTTACATGTGCTTGTGGAAACAAGTTTGAAGTCAGATCAAACAAACCTGAGATGAGTATTGATATTTGTAATGAATGTCACCCGTTCTTTACAGGTTCTGAGAAAATTCTTGATGCTGCAGGTAGAGTAGACAAGTTTAAGAAAAAATACAACCTTTCTTAAATCTTTTGGGCAGATAGGCATCTGCCCCTGCATTCTTTATGATCACATTTATCCCCACCCCTATTGGAAACCCTCAAGATATTACCATTCGTGCTATGAAGCTTTTTGAAAAAGCAGAACTCTTCTTATGTGAAGATACACGTCATACCAAACGGCTTTTACGACTGCTTGAAGAGCGGTTTGATATGATGTATCCCGATGCAGAGTTTTATTCTTTTAATGAACATAATGGTGAAGAACGTTTAGAACAGTTTGGGACGGTTTTGGATGAAAAAGAGGTCGTTTATGTCAGTGATGCCGGAATGCCGGTTATTTCTGATCCAGGACAGATCTTGGTAGAATATTGTCAGTTACATGATATAAGATATGATGTTCTTCCGGGTAGCTCGGCAGTCACGACAGCATATGCCGCATCCGGTTTGAAAGAGGGTAAATTCCTTTTTTATGCCTTCTTGCCGCATAGGGGAAAAGAACGAGCAGCAGCACTCAGCGAAGTGATGAATAACGGTTACAATACAATACTCTATGAGTCTCCACATCGATTAGAGAAGCTTTTAAACGAGATAGAAACGCTTGATGAGAACAGGGAGCTTTTTTTGGCAAAAGAGATCAGTAAAAAATACCAAACCTACTATAGAGGCACCGTAAAAGAGCTTAACCTTCAACTCAAGGAATCTACAATTCGGGGAGAGTGGGTCGTAGTGGTAAAGGCAAAAAAAACAACACAGAAATCACTTGGTTTTGATGAGATCTTTGCCATGGATCTCCCACCAAAGATTAAGGCTAAGCTTCTCTCTTCCCTCAGTGAAAAAAGCGTAAAAGAGTGGTATAGCGAACTTATCAAATAGCTCGCAAAAAAATCTACTTAAGCCCCTAAAAGCAAAAAAAGGGTAAAATCTTGCCTATGATTATCTATGGAAAACAGGTCTGTCTCTATGCTTTAGAGCAACACCCCGAAACGATTACGACTGTTTATGTAGCCAAAAAAGGAATACTTCCTCAAAAGCTGTTTCATGAATATCATGATAAGATCAAGTTTTTGGAAGAGAAATGGGCTCAGTCCATGAGTAGGGGCGGTAATCATCAAGGCATCCTGCTTGAAATCAGTGATTTTGAGCAAAGTACCCTCTCCAGGATAAAGAAAAATGATTTTATCGTGGTACTTGACGGGTTAACGGATGTAGGAAATATTGGAGCGATCACAAGAAGTGCCTATGCACTTGGAGCGGATGCTGTTATTGCTGCAGGAGTAAAACAGTTGAACTTTTCGGCCATTGCACGTACGAGTTCGGGGGCATTGCTGGATATGCCTTTTTTGGTCACACATAATATCCTGGATGTATTTAATGAACTGCAGCAGGTTGGTTTTTCCTTCTATGGTGCAGCCATGAATGGTGAAGCAGTACAGGATATGGAATTTGAATCCAAGCGTGTACTGGTACTGGGCAGTGAAGGTAAAGGGCTTTCTAAAAAAGCAAGATTAAAGATCGATCATATGGTTTCCATAGAGATGAAGCATGCATTTGATTCGCTCAATGTCAGTGCAGCAGCAGCAATTTTAATACACAGGATGGGTTATGCAGTTAAATGAGATACTTGAAGAGAACAGTGTAAAAGCAATCAGCGAGAAAACCAATATTTCTGAAAATAATGTAGAAACACTTCTTGCCGGTGATTTTGATAAATTAAAAAAAGTCAAAACATTAGGGTTCATTTCTATAATAGAACGTGAATATAAAGCGGATCTGTCTGCTTTGAAAGAACAGGCACTCTCCTATTATGATCAACATGAAGACGTAGAGGGTGTCACCCTGGGTTTGCCTGTAGCCGAAGAGAAAAAACGCAAGCCCAAATGGTTCTTGCTTTTGGTCTTGGGGCTTCTTGGGTATGCATCCTGGTATTTTTTTACTCAGTTCGATAAGAAGCAGCTAAGTGGGCTGCTTCCTTTTTCTGAAGAAAAGACAAGCCAAATGGCCATGCCAAAAGAAGAGAATAAGGAAGAACTGAGTATTGAGAATGTGACAGCCCCGGCAAAGACAGAGACAGTCTCTGCACCGGAGAGTTCTGTGACTACAGAGCGTTCTGCTGTTACAGGAACGGAGATACAGGTGCAAAGTATAATCATCGGGCAAGATACGAACAGTTCACCCAGATAAGAAAAGAATAAGTAAAAAGAGAGAAAAACATGTTTGATGAAATTCAATTTGAAAAAATAAACCGACTACCAAAATATCTTTTTGCAGAGATCAATGAACTTAAAATGGAATTAAGAAGAAAAGGGGAGGATATTATAGATTTTTCTATGGGCAACCCTGATGCAGCTACACCACAACCGATCATTGATAAACTGTGTGAAACGGCAATGAA
The DNA here is from genome assembly GCA_024762315.1 of Sulfurovum sp. Classification (GTDB taxonomy): domain Bacteria; phylum Campylobacterota; class Campylobacteria; order Campylobacterales; family Sulfurovaceae; genus Sulfurovum. The sequence continues at coordinate 2,286 of JANTHR010000016.1, read as the reverse complement.
GCCAAGAACACATGGCTATAGTGCAAGTAAGGGTATCTATAAACTCCGCTTGGCAATGAGTAAATGGTATAAACGTAAGTATAATGCCGACCTTGACCCCGATACGGAAGTCGTAGCAACTATGGGCAGCAAAGAGGGATATGTGCATTTGGTGCAGGCTATCTCAAATCCCGGAGATGTAGCTATTGTTCCTGACCCTACCTATCCTATTCATTCACAAGCTTTTATATTGGCGGGGGCAAATGTTGAAAAGATGCATCTTATTTTTAACGAAGATACTTTTGAAATGGATGAAGATAGATTTTTGTCTGATCTTGAAGAGGCACTGGATAACTCTGTGCCGCAAGCAAAGTTCTTAGTAGTGAACTTTCCTCATAATCCAACTACTGCAACCGTAACACCACAGTTTTATGAGAGACTGGTTGCATTAGCAAAAGAAAAACATTTCTATATTATTTCAGATATTGCCTATGCCGATATCACTTTTGATGGCTATAAAACACCTTCTATCATGGAAGTTGAAGGAGCTAAAGATGTTGCCGTTGAGTCCTATACCCTCTCTAAGAGTTACAATATGGCAGGATGGAGAGTAGGATTCATCGTGGGAAATAAAAAACTCATAGGGGCGCTTCAGAGTATTAAATCCTGGTTGGACTATGGGATGTTCACACCTATTCAGGTGGCTGCAACTGTAGCATTGGATGAGCATGGCTATGTGCCTGATGAGCAGATCATTCCCCGTTATAAAAAAAGGCGTGATGTCATGATAGAGGCATTCGGTAATGCAGGCTGGAAGTTGGCAAAACCAAATGCCTCTATGTTCATCTGGGGAAAAATACCGGAGACCTGTCGTGAGATGGGCAGTATGGAATTTGCCAAAAGACTATTGCAAGAAGCCGGAGTGGCAGTAAGTCCTGGAATTGGGTTTGGAAAGTATGGTGATGAGTATGTGCGCATTGCCCTTATAGAAAATGAAAAACGTATTCGTCAGGCCGCAAAAAATATCAGAAAATTCCTCAAAAAGCTTGAATCGGAGAAAAAATAGTATGGTCAAGATCGGAATACTCGGCGTAGGGACAGTTGGTACAAGTGTAGCAAAGATACTTGAAGCGAATGCCGATATCATTGAAGCTAGAGCAGGTAAGAAAATTGTAGCCAAGTCAGGTGTGGTTAAAAACCTTTCTCGTGATAGAGGCGTAAATATCATACTTTCAGATAATCCTTTAGATGTAGTCAATGATCCTGAGATCGATATTGTCGTAGAGCTGATGGGGGGAGTGGAAGAACCCTATGCACTGGTTAAAAAAGCACTGGAGAACGGAAAAGCGGTGGTGACGGCGAATAAAGCACTGCTTGCCTATCATCGTTATGAGCTTCAGGAGATCGCAGGAGATATCCCTTTGATGTACGAAGCGAGCACTGCGGGGGGTATCCCGATCATCGGTGCTTTACGAAACGGTCTTTCTGCCAACCATATCGAATCTATTCAGGGGATCATGAACGGTACATGCAACTATATGCTTACCAAAATGATCGGTGAGGGTGCACAGTATGACGAGATCCTCAAAGAAGCACAGGAGCTTGGGTATGCAGAGGCAGACCCGACCTTTGATGTCGGCGGCTTCGATGCTTCGCACAAACTGCTGATCCTGGCATCCATCGCGTATGGCCTGGATGCCAAGCCTGAAGATATTCTCATCGAGGGTATCGAGAACATTACGCAGACAGATGTGGCCTTTGCCAAAGAGTTCGGTTACGAGATCAAACTGCTGGGTATCGCCAAAAAAGTGGGTGAGGGGGTTGAGCTCCGCGTGCACGCAACGATGATACCACAGGAGAGCATGATCGCCAAAGTGGACGGTGTGATGAATGCCGTGACCGTTGTCGGTGACCGTGTGGGTGAGACGATGTATTACGGACCGGGAGCGGGCGGGGATGCCACTGCTTCTGCGGTCATTGCCGATATCGTCGATATTGTGCGCGGGAACCAGGGACCGATGCTTGGTTATAAAAAAGGCCTTGAGAGCGGTTTGAAACTTCTGAGCAAAGATGAGATCGTGACACAGTACTACATCCGACTGGAGGTTGATGACCAGAGCGGTGTGTTGGCTGCCATTACCTCCACACTGGGAGAGTTCGGTATCTCGATAGAGTCCATGCTGCAGAAACCGACCAACAACGAAGAGATTGCCAAACTTCTTTTTACCACGCACAAGACACAGGAGAGCAAGATGCAGGATGCGATCAAAGCGCTTGGCAAACTCGCTGTGGTACATGGAGAGATCG
>JANTHR010000015.1 GCA_024762315.1 Sulfurovum sp. | reverse complement strand
CCTTCAAAATCATAGGTGTTCAGCTTGGTGTCATAAGGTTTGATCTGGTAGAGATTTGCCAGGATGAGGTTGGCATACTGCTTGTATTTCTGCTCCTCTTCTTTTAATGCTTTTTCGTCCGGTAGTTTTTCTAAAAGTTGTGCGAGTTTTTCACTTTTTTTGGCAACGGTAGAGAGTTTCTGTTTTTTCATCTCACGCAGACGTTTTTGTTGTATTTGCATGAATTTTTCTTCAAGAAGTTGGTCAATATCTGTAGGATGCTGCGTCCCCGCAACACCATTTTCTGTATGTGTATCGATGGTATTCTCATGGGACAATACCCTGGAGGGGATGGGCAGCAATTCCACCCCGGGGCGTATCACACGAAAAGAGCTATCGGCATCAATGTGTCTAAGTGCTTCAATGATGACTTCATTATCATCAATGAGGATGGCATTGGTATTTTTTCCTGTAAATTCAAATTGTAGGTAGATGATCTTGTCTTTGTATGAACTTTTTGGAGCGAGGGTCAAACGTAAAATACGGTCATTATTGAGTACATCAACGCCTATGAGCTTACTCCCGCTAAGCAGTGAGTGAAGCAGGGTGTCAAAAGGTGCATTATAGCCCTGAAGCGGCCTTTGGCTTGGTGCTTTGTAGATGAAACTGTGTCCTCTGGTCATATTGAAGAAGTAGCTGTTTTTTTTGTCAAAGGTGATCTCAATAGTATTGTCTTCAATGCGCCTTGCACGGGAAATAAAGGTGAAGTCATTTAGACGTTTTGCAACGGCCTGGAGTTCATAGAGTTTCATGTTTGAGCCCTTTGGCTCCCGTTCCCGTGCTCTGCGCAGGAATGCATACTTCAGTAAGATAGAATAAAAAGTTTCAAAGTATCTGTATGCATTCCCAACGAGGACGTTGGGAACGAGGTTTAAATTATGAATGAAATTCTAGCATAATTTTATTTTGCTATAATTCGCGTAATATAAATTAAGGATAACCTTATGGGACAAACTATAACAGAAAAGATATTCTCTGAGCATGCAGGCAAAGAGGTTCATGCAGGAGAGATCGTCAGAGTCGATATCGATATGATCATCGGTAATGATATTACAACACCTATCTCTATTCGTGCATTTGAAGAGAGCGGGGCAGAAAAATTGGCCAGACCGGATAACTTCAGTATTGTGATGGATCACTATATCCCGGCAAAAGACATTGCATCTGCGAACCAGGCGAAGATATCAAGAGAATTTGCCTATAAGCATGATCTCAAATATTTCTTTGATGAAAAAGATATGGGGATCGAGCATGCTTTGCTTCCTGAAAAAGGATTGGTGATTCCCGGTGATGTGATTATCGGAGCGGACTCTCATACCTGTACACACGGCGCACTTGGTGCATTCTCTACAGGTATGGGAAGTACGGACCTGGCCTTTGGTATGATCACGGGCGGCAACTGGTTCAAAGTACCTGAGACGATCAAGGTGGAGCTTACAGGTAAACCGGGTGAGCATATTTACGGGAAAGACATCATTCTGGAGATCATACGCATCTTGGGTGTGGACGGCGCACTTTACAAAGCCTTGGAATTTACAGGTGATGCCATCGGGCACCTTGGTATGGATGACAGATTCTCTATGTGTAACATGGCCATAGAGGCCGGAGCAAAATCAGGGATCATCGCAGTGGACAACATCACTGAAGCATACTTGATCGAAAGAGCCGAGGTGAACGGAGGACTAAGGGCTGAACCCAAAATCCACTACTCCGATGAAGATGCGAACTATTGCCAGGTCATCAAAATAGATGTTGCGGCACTTTCACCGGTGATCGCCTATCCGTTCCTGCCGTCAAACGGAAAGCCGGTAGAACAGGCTGTTGCAGATGATCTTAAGATCGACCAGGTGATGATAGGGTCTTGTACCAACGGACGTATCGAAGACTTGAGGATCGCTGCTGAGATCATGAAGGGCAAGAGAGTGGCAAAACATACCCGTATGATCGTCACTCCTGCGACACAGAAGATCTTGATGCAGGCACAACACGAAGGATTGATGGATATCCTCATTGAAGCGGGTGCGGTAGTTTCCAACCCGACCTGTGGTGCCTGTCTTGGCGGATACATGGGTATTTTGGGTGACGGTGAGCGTTGTGTGGCAACGACCAACCGTAACTTTGTAGGACGTATGGGTGCCCGAACCTCTGAGATATACCTGGCGAACTCCGCTGTGGCTGCAGCCTCTGCCATCGCAGGGAAGATAGTGGATCCTAGAGATATTTAGTATATTTCAAATATTGTGTTATACTAAACTATAAAAAAGCTAAAGGAGGCGCCATGACAGAAGAAAAGTTGAGTTATTTTAATGGGAAAATTACAATTGATCCGGATCTGTGTAATGGCAAGCCAACCATTAGAGGACAGAGGATTACTGTCCAGACGATTTTAGAATTCTTAAGTGCCGGTGAAAGTGAATCTGAAATATTAAAACGATATCCAACGCTTACAAAAGAAGATATACAAACTTGTCTCAGTTTTGCCTCAGAACTTATGGGGCAAAAGTATTCATTGCAAAAAATAGCATAATCTATGCCAAAATATATTGTTGATGCCAATCTGCCTTATTATTTCTCTTTGTGGAGAGACGAAGCACATATTCACGTTATTGATCTGAATCCTCATATGAAAGACAGTGAAATATGGCAGTACGTCAAAGAGAATAATCTTACAATTATTACCAAAGATGCTGACTTCTCAGACCGAGCACTTTTAAACAATCCCCCGCCAAAAGTCATACATATCAAATTGGGAAATATGAAAATGAAAGCATTTCATGATGCAGTAAGTCATATTTGGAATGATGTTCTATTAATGAGAAGAATATAAGTTGATGCGTGTGTATTCGGATAGAATTGAAGGTGTCGGATAAAATATGAAACCATATATTTATAACTTCAATGTAAAAAAAGAAGATATAGACTTCAACGGTCATGTCTCCAACATAGTCTACTTAAGCTGGATGATAGATGCCGCCACGAAACACTCTGAAAGTGTAGGGTTTGGCTACGAAGGGTGTCTCAAACTTGGAGGCACATGGGTCGCCAAATCTCACACCATAGAATACAAAAAACCCTCTTTTGAAAATGACGAGCTACAGATGGAAACATGGGTAGAAGAGATCGGTAAAATCATGTCTGTGCGACGTTATATCATTACCCGCCCTAAAGACAATGTGCGTATCTGTGAAGGGAAAACGGAGTGGGTGTTTGTCGATGCCAAGAAGATGAGACCGATGAAGATTCCTGAAGTGATTGTTAAGGGGTTTGAGAAAGCTCAGGCAGATTAAAACCCACCATTGGGATCAAACCCGAACCCTCCGCCTCCAAAATCAGGCCCACCAAAATTCTGTGAAGAGAACGAAGGGTCCTGGTGTCCGTGCTGCAGAGAGGTTCCCCGAAGCATTGTAATGTCCATTTTGGGGTCGATGCCTTTGGGGCATACAGCTGTACACTCTCCGCACAACGTACAATCCCACACACCATTGGTCTGCACATTGTCTATGATGGTTTTAGCATCGCCTTCACGTTTGTCCTCGCTGTAGCGGTAGGCACGGGTGAGGGCAAACGGTCCAAGAAAGTCGGGATTGACAGCAAAAACCGGACAGGCTGAATAGCAGGAATCACAGAGGATGCAGTCTGTCTGTTTCTCAGTGCGTTTCTCATCTTCATGGGAAAGTGAAGCTTCCTGGAACTGCTGCATCCATGTGGTTCCTTTTTTGAGTGTTGCTATGGCTTGATTCTTGTCTACTTTCAGGTCACGCAGTACAGGGTGGTACTGCAGGGGTTCAATGACATCTCCGGGCTTGACCTTGTAGGCACAGGCAAGTTCTTCTCTTCCATTGACGCGTACTGCACAGGTGCCGCAGACAGAAGCACGGCAACCCGCAGAGAAAGTCAGTGTGGCATCCTGTGTCTCCTTGATATAGACGAGGGCACTTAAAAGGGGGATCTCTCCTGCGGGAAGTCTGTAGCTTTGATGGGTATTGGTTTCGCTGCGTAGAATTTTTATTTGCATAAAAAGCCTTTATTTCTGTAGGGTGTTGTCCCCTGACAACACCAATAGTGTGAGTTTAGAAAAAAGGCATGATTTTGTGTCTCGTCTTTAGAAAAGGTGTTGTGGGGGCACAACACCCTACGAAAGTGAAATAGTATCATATTTAATCCTTCCATTGTAATACAAAATGCTTTTTAAAATCTTCATTCTCTTCTTCAAACCCTACTTTATAGTGAGCCCCTCGGCTTTCATCCCTGGCAATGGCAGCAGAGATGATGGTAGGCGCAAGGAGCAGAGCATTTTTGAACTCTAAGAACTCAATGAGGTTCTGGTTGTTTGTCTGGCTCTTGTCAGAAATGCCCATCTGCTGATGTGCTACCTGCATGGCAATGACCTCTTCAAGTGCTTCGTTTAGCTGTGTATTCTCTCTGACGATGCCCACCTTTTCATAGAAGAGATTACCAAGACTCTCTCGATAACTGTAAAAATTGGTATTGCCCTCTTTTTCAAAGATCGCCTCTATCTCAGTTCTGTCTTTTTGCAGTTGTGCATCGTCTGCTGCTTTGGAGCTGGCATAAATGCTGTGTTTGGTCGCATTCTCTCCTGCAAAACGTCCAAAAGCGGTGATCTCGAGCAGGGAATTCCCTCCAAGGCGGTTGGCTCCGTGTACTTTGGCATTGGAACATTCGCCGGCTGCAAAGCAGCCTTTGATCCCATTGACCTCAAGGGCATGATCAACATCGATCCCACCCATAGAGTAGTGCGCAACAGGCTTAATAGGAATGAGCTCGCTTGCAGGATCTACATGTTCATGTAGTTTGCATAGTTCCACCTCCTGTGGAAGCAGTTCCATTAGTTTAGCTTCGCCTAAATGACGCACATCCAAATAGACCCGTTGCCCCTGTTGCATTTGTGAAAAGATCGACCGTGCTACTTCATCGCGTGGTTTAAGCTCATCGATGAAACGTTCTCCGGCTTCATTGAAAAGGTATCCGCCTTCGCCTCTGGCACTTTCACTGATAAGAATGCAGGAGTGTTTGAGTGCAGTAGGATGGAACTGTATGAACTCCATATCGCTTACTGCACCGCCGGCACGCATTACTGCTGCGATGCCGTCACCGGTCGCTCCGTACATATTGGTTGTAAATCCGTGATAAATGCTTCCATATCCACCCGTTGCCATTACGACGGATTTGGCATTTATCTGTTTGACCTCTCCTGTACGGATATCGAGGAAAGTGGCTCCTTTTATTGTATCTTCTGGAACGATGAGGTTAAGCAGATAGTGTTCATCCATAAAGTCTATCTTCTCCTTGAGACAGGTATCATAAAGCGTATGAAGAATCTTTAGACCAGTATAGTCCTGTGCATAGCAGGCACGTTTGGCAGAGGCACCGCCCATTTGCCTTTGCGCGACTGTACCGGTAGGGTGCTGTCCCCCGACGGCACCACTTGCGTCGATACGGGAAAAAGGAACACCAATACTCTCCAGCCATGCTATGGTCTGAGGCGCATCGCCGCACATTTGACGTACCATATCTTCATCACACAGACCGTGGGCTGACTTGATGGTGTCTTGTATATGTAGTGCTACATGGTCTTCCCCCATATTGCCAAGTGCAGCATTCATACCGCCTTGTGCCATAGAAGTTTGTGAGTTGGTGGGATAGGTTTTCCCTACCACAAGTACAGAAGCTCCTGCTTCTTTTGCAGAGAGTGCGGCGCTCAACCCTGCACCTCCCGAGCCTATAATGAGTACATCGATCATCTGTTATTTCTCCAAAAATGTTTCAATATTTTTCACAATACCCTCAAGAAGCTTTTGTCTGGCTTCAATACTTGCCCATGCAATATGAGGGGTGATAAGCAGTCTCTCTTTGTGTGTGATCTCATTGAGTCTGTTTGCGGGTTGCAGGGGTTCTTTTTCCAGTACATCCAAACCGGCATAAAATGCTCTTCTGTCCAGTTCAAAGGCAAGGTCTGTTTCATCTATAATGCCACCACGACCAAGATTGAGAAGAATAGCCCCTTCTTTGATATAAGGAAGGTTTACTTCATTGATAAGCTCGTACGTATCTTCATTAAGAGGTGCATGAATAGAGATGATGTCTGAGTCTTTAAGAATGAACTCCAGGCTTTTATGGGGGTAAGCGTGTTTAAGATTCTTTCCACTGGTAGAATAGTAGCTTACTTCCGCACCAAAGGCAGTGGCTACATTTGCTACTTCCTGGCCTATGCTGCCCAGTCCGATGATCCCCCATTTTTTCCCTGAGATCTCATAAAAGGGTTGGCTCACATCAGTAAAAAGCCCCGAGTTTGTCCATGTTCCGCTTTTGACTGTCTGGTCATAATATGCCATCTTCTCCAAAAGATACAGAGCCATGGCAAAGGTATGTTGTACGACAGATCTGGTAGAGTAGCCTGCCACATTCTTTACCGCAACACCATTGGCTCTGGCTGCTTCAAGGTCGACATTGTTCATCCCTGTGGCAGCGATGCAGACAAGTTTGAGTTTAGGGGTGAGTTCCAGCAGATTATCATCAATGACAACTTTATTGGTAATGACAATATTTGCATCTTTGATACGTTCATAGGTTTCATCGTAAGAAGTCGTTTGATAGATACGGACATCTCCGAATTTTTCAAAAACGCTAAGATCAAGGTCATCTCCAAGCGTTTTTGCATCGAGTAGAACGATCTTCATGATGGCTCTCCTTGCAGTGTGATAACAACAGTTCTTTTGGAAGCATGATACCTGTGTTCAAAAAGGTAGACCCCCTGCCATGTTCCAAGTGCCAGTCTGCCTTGGGTTACAGGAATAGTCAGTGAGGTACCCACAAGCATATTTTTCAGGTGTGCAGGCATATCATCACTTCCTTCATAGGTATGTTGAAATTTGGTGTAGGATTCGGGGATGAGGTCATTCAGAAATGTCTCTGTATCACTTCGCACAGAAGGATCTGCATTTTCACTGATACACAGACTTGCGCTGGTATGCTGCAGAAAAAGATGTGCAATGCCTGTAGAGACAGAACCGTCAAAGAGTTCCTCTATACTACGGGTAATAAGGTGCATCCCCCTTGGGTAAGCGGGAAGGGTAAGTCGGTACTGTTTAGTTATCATTGATGCTATCAACGATCTGCGCAGCTCTTCTCTTTGCTTCTTCTACTTCATCGAGTACAAGACTAACCGCCATACGTCTTCCTGTATGAGATTCCGGCTTTCCGAAGACCCTGATAAAACTGTCTTTTGTGAAAGCATCATCAGGGATCTCAAGTACCGGATTGTGGCTCTCATGTTTGGCTTTGTACGCACCACAGGCACCAGCACCGTAGAAAGTGAAGTCAAGCGGCAGACCCAGAACGGCTCTGACATGCAGGGCAAACTCACTTTGGCTTTGGGTAATGAGGGTCACCATTCCTGTATCATGAGGACGCGGAGAGAGTTCTGAAAAGTAGACTTCATCATCTTTGACGAAGAACTCTACACCAAAGATCCCGCGGCCACCAAGACCGTCTGTGACCGCTTTGGCGATATTCTGTGCTTTTTGAAGTGCTTCAGGGCTCATCTGCATCGGCTGCCAGGAGAGGATGAAGTCACCATCTTTCTGTACATGTCCGATAGGTTCACAGAACGTGGTACCCGTCTCGTTGCGTACGGTCAAAAGGGTGATCTCATAATCAAACGGAATGAACTCTTCTACGATCAGTTCAGATGCATCACCTCTGGCCTCTTTGGCGATCTCCCATGACTTCTCTATGTCGTCCGCTGTCTTTGCGATACTCTGTCCGTGTCCCGATGAACTCATGACGGGCTTAATTACACATGGAAAACCGATGTTCTCACCGGCATCCTTGAGTCCTTCAAGTGTGGTGACAAACTCATAGCTGCTTGTCTTGAGCCCAAGATCTTCAGCTGCAAATACACGGATATTCTTACGGTTCATTGTTTTATTCACGGCTTCTGCATTGGGGATGACATGAAAACCTTTTTCTTCGGCTTCAAAAAGTGCAGCTATGCTGATGGCTTCTACTTCAGGAAGAATGTAAGTGGGCTGTTCTTTGTCTATAAGAGCAAGTACGGCTTCTTTGTCTTGCATATCTATAGCATACGAACGGTTAGCCACTAGATGGGCAGGTGCATTTTCATACTTGTCAACAGCTATTACTTCTATGCCGAGCCTTTGTGCCTCGATGGCCACTTCTTTACCCAGTTCACCCGAACCAAGGAGCATGATCTTAATAGCGTCTTTTTGTAGAGGAGTAGTAAATGTCATGAAAAAACCTTCAGAAAAATAGTTGGTTTATTTTAGCGAAAAGTTAAATAAGGTGTAATGAGTTAAAAGAAATTTACAGCTGTTTAGGCCTAAAAGTAGATAGAGGAACACAATAAAGATGTCCCTCTGTAGAAGCCTTACTCTTCAAGGTTTTTTTTCGCATGATCTTCGACCATTTTTGCATTGATCGGTTTTCCACCAATGCCCTAGTCACCTTCATGCACGTCGTCTATAGTGATAAATGTCACATCTCTAAGCCCGGGATAGATGGATTCAACCGTATCCGTCAATTTTGCGATCAACTCAGCTTTTTGTGCTGAATCAAAAACATTTTCTATAAGCTTTACATTAATGAGTGGCATAATAAATCCTTTTAATATTTATTTTGTTGCTTTTGCAGCTATGTACTTTTTTATACACGTATGATCTCGTCTTTCAGCGAATAGCCGATGGCGAGCATATCCTTTTTCTCCTCTTTACCGAGGTCGTTCTGATCCATCGCCAGCATGATGTCGTCTACAACGGCAATGAACTCCTGTTCGGAGATGTTCATTCCTTTGTGAGCACCCAGCATGCCTTTTCCGGTGTAGGTCTGTGGACCCCCGGTACCCGCACCGATGAACTCATAAACGATCTGTTTGACTTTGTCCAGATCTTCAATGGCTTCAAAGCGTGTTTTGATGAGCGGGTTCTTGAGGTGGTTGTCTGCAATATCGTTGGCCAGTTTCCTGACGCCAGCATCTCCGCCAAGTCGTTCGTAAAGTGTCTTTTTCATGACTTTCGTCTCCTTCTTTTGGTGTGTTGATAATGTAACTTATCCTGATTACATAGTAACATGATGATGCGTGTAAAATAAAGAGCAAAAATCCGTAAAAATATACAATTTGTCGTAATTTGGTTCATATATATGTTAAACTATCCGATATATTGTTCTAAAAAGGCTTTTTGTGAGTAGAAAACTTCCTCTCTTTTCCATTGAACAGACCATCAATACCTATAAATACCTGTTTGAACCCAATCCGGTATTCGGGATGGATTTCTTTGCCGATGATTTTGAAGCAAAAGATATTGTACTGCTTGATGATGTCAAAGCAGGAAGTCAGGGGATACCCATTCACTTTGGTTATTATGCACTATTTTTGCGTATCCACGGGGAGACAAAACGGACCATCAACCAGTTTGAGTACATCATCAAGCCACAATCTCTGCAGCTGGTCAATCCGGGGGCGATATATTCGTTTAAAGATATTACCAATGCTTCAAGGACCTTTGTGCTGCTTTTCAACCGTTCATTCATAGAGGAAGAGAGCCTGTCCGAGCCGATACAGAGCAAGTTACTGGATTTTCATCAAAGATGCCAGGAGGACATTGTTCTGGAAAATACACAGTATGCCCATGCCGTTTCTCTTTATGAACAGTTAAGTACCGAGTTGAGGACTAAGAACGATGACTATAAACTCATGGCAAAAATGTTGATCAATCAACTGCTGGTACTGCTCAAACGTGAGAAAGTGCATTGTGGCAGGAAACAGAACGCGACAAGAGCAGAACAGATATGTGCAGAATTCCTCGTGCTTATAGAGGAACACTATTGGAAAAAAAGGTCGGTCAAAGAGTATGCCGAGTTATTGGGTATTAGTCCCAAGCATTTAAGCGAAACGGTGAAAAATACGCTGCACCACTCTGCACTTTCCTATATTCATACACGTATCATAAAAGAGATACAGTATCTTCTCTGTTTTGGTGGCATGTCCATCAAACAGATAGCCTATGCGCTTCACTTTGATACGGTTTCACAGTTGGGACGATTTTTTAAAAGACATGAAGGGGTGAGTCCCAAAGCATACAGGTTAAAGCATAAAGACATTGCTTTGTATGATAGACAAAATGCTAGTAAATAGATGAAAAGGGTTTCTGAAATGTGTGTGAAGTATTTAAATAATGGATCAAGCAGCAGAGCAAAAGCTCTGCTTTGAAAGCATTACAGTCTGCTCTCGTATCTTCTAAGCATGAAGAGCTTTTTAAGGATTTTCTTGCGTGTTGCAATTTTCTCTTTTTTTCTCTTTTCAGTCTCAGTTTCGTAATGCTGTCTAGCTCTCGCTTCAGTTACGATAAGGTTTCTGTCACATTGTCTTTTGAACTTTCTGTATGCATCATCAAAAGAGTCGCGTGAAGTTAGTTTAATTCCTGGCATCGAAAAGCACCCCCTTCCTTATCAAAATTTTTTACCATGAGATCTCCTTTTGCAGAAGCAAAGCTCCTACAAAATTCCTCTCACTAAAGCTTCACCAAAATGGCTCAGATTATGGGTAAAAGAGATAAAAGTAAAGCGGATTATATCGAGTTAACATTAATTTATGCTAAGATATTATCATAAGGAGAGTAGAGATGCAAAAAGTATTTAAATCCTGTTATGACTTAGACAAAAAATGTTACGAACAGTATGGACTGACAGAAGATATACTGATGGAACATGCGGCCAGGGGAATGGCTGAATATATTCAAAATAAATTCGATAGCGGCTCTACCGTTCTTGTCGTTTCAGGCGTAGGCAATAATGGAGCAGACGGTATAGTGCTTGCCAGACAGCTTCATGGAGCATACGATGTGAAATTGTCCGTGCCTTTTGGAGTAAAGTCAGAGATGGCCAAACTGCAGCTTCAAAGAGCAGATGAACTGGGTGTAAAAAAAGCTACTGAACTGCATGATGCGGATGTGATCATCGATGCTGTTTTTGGAGCAGGGCTCAATAGAGATATTGATGAGGAAGTACAACATATCCTTCATCAACTGAATAGTTTTAAAGGACATAAAATTGCCTGCGATATGCCTACGGGCGTAAATGAAACAGGTCAATTGTCACCGATGGCTTTCAAAGCGGATGTCACTATTACGATGGGAGCATATAAAGAAGCACTATACCTGGATGAGAGTAAAGATGTTGTGGGCAATATCATTCGTGCTGACCTGGGTGTCAGCAGTAAACAGTACGAAAATGACAGCCGTACTTTTGTACTGGAACATTCTGACCTTAGCCTGCCAAGCAGAGCGGCATGTTCGACACATAAAGGAGATTTCGGCCATGCAGCCATTTTCTGCGGAGAGAAAGAGGGTGCAGGTATCATTGCTGGGACGGCAGCAAGCAGATTCGGGGCAGGCTTGACCACACTGGTAGTGCATGAGAAGATCTCTCCGCCGGCGTATCTTATGCATTCGACGGTAGTGCCGGATACAGCTTCAGCCATTGCTATAGGCATGGGACTGGGTGGACATTTTGATAGTGAATTCCTGCAGAAGTATGTTATTGAAAGCCATATACCTATTGTGCTAGATGCCGACAGTTTTTACCATGATGAGATCTTGGCTGTTTTGGAACAAAAAGAGAGGGAGATAGTGGTCACTCCTCATCCCAAAGAGTTCGTTGCACTATGGAAACGCCTGACAGGAGAGAATCTTACAGTTTCAGAAATACAGGCCAAACGCTTTGAGGTAGTACGCAAGTTCAATACGAAGTATCCGCATGTCACACTTCTGCTTAAAGGAGCCAATACGCTCATTATGCAAGAAGAGCGGCTTTATATCAATCCTTTAGGATGTTCCAAACTTTCTAAGGGAGGTAGCGGAGATGTCCTCTCCGGGCTCATCGTTTCACTCCTGGCACAAGGCTATTCTGCCATAGATGCGGCTATACAGGCTTCACTTGCTTTGGTTACTGCTGCAAATCATTATGAGGGATCTACGTATGCGATGTTGCCTACAGACCTCATAGAGGAGGTAGAAAGATTGGAAGTGGCACATTAGTTTAGCCTATAGTTTTCTTAGGCTCGGTTTCTTAATCATCTTTAGAGTAGAATTCGGGCATGAAAAGAATAGCTGTACTTTTTAGCGGCAAAGGTTCCAATTTTGCCCATATTGTCAAGGAACTGCATCAGAAAGAATTTGAAGTTGTCGTTGCGTTGACAAACAATCCGAATGCAGAGGGTATAGAAGTTGCCAAGGCGGCGTCCATACCTTTTGAAATCATAGACTCAAAAATGTATAAGAGCAGAGAAGCATTCGATGCTACAGTAGTAGAACAATTACAACAGTACAGCCCAGACTTGACAGTACTTGCCGGGTTTATGCGCATCTTGACACCAGTGTTTACAGAACAGATAAAAGCGATCAACCTTCACCCTTCACTTCTTCCCAGACATAAAGGGCTTAATGCCATAGAAAAGAGTTATGAAGATGCGTATCCTGCAGGCGGGGTTTCTGTACACTATGTAACGTCTGAACTTGACGGTGGAGAGGTGATCTTGCAAAAGGAGATCGCCAAAGAGGGTTTGAGTTTTGAAGCGTATGACAAAAAGATACGTCATATTGAAAAAGAGGCTCTTGTCGAAGCGATCAGGATCGTGTTGACTTAATTTTGTATCTGCATGTATATTCTGCACCCTCTGAAGAAAGTCTGCTTTCATAAAGGTTGATCTCAGGCAGAATGCAACCCAGTGTTTTTTCACGATATTCTTTAAGTTTTTTTTTGTAAGCCTTGTAATCATGGATGGTCTTGATACGACACAGTGTAACGTGCGGCTTGAAACGGTAGAGGTCAAATCCCACTTCCTTGAATTCTTTTGCTTTTTCGTAGAGTTGTTTTTCTTCCGCTTTGGCAAAAAATATTTTTGGCGGCCTTCCGAAAAATCCCAATTTGGCAATACTCACTTTCCTGTCTAATGCAGAGATACTTTTAAGTTTCTCAATAACAGGAGCCACTTCTTTTACAGCGCCGAGGAAAACCCAAGTAAAATGAAGATTCTCTTCTTTGACCCATGTACCTTCAATAACATCTTGAAAATCTTCTTTTATAGATGCATAATGATCAAGTTGTACAGGAGAAGCAATGAAGAGTCTCATGAAATGCCTTTATTTTTTGTAATATTACATTATACTAGACAATTAGTTTTGATATAATTTATGATTCTTGATTTTTAGGATATCAAACAATGAAATACTACAACGACAAAGACAATCAAGTTGCTACAAAAGTAATGTTCATATTTTTGCAAATGTTCATGCTACTTATTGTATATGGATTTGTCTATACTTCCCTGGTGGCAGTGAAATTGGCAGTGGCGAAGTATCATTTGACATTGATGGCTTATATGCCTGTCGTGTTCGTTATGTTCGCATATCCGGTAGTGCTTTACAAAACACGCAGAATGTTCCAGGAGCACAAACGTCTACGGGCTATAGGCTGGATGCTTGGATGGGCAGCTCTAGCCATCGTTTTTCTTTATACCTTTCTTTCTCAGCTGGTTGCAGTATAATTTGCCAAAAAAAGAGCTGATGTGTTAAGACATTTCCCCTTAAAACACCAAAAGATACTCAAACTCTCTGTCCCTGCAGCCATAAACTCATTGATGGATATGCTGCAAGTGATCACTGACCTTGTTATGGTGGGGCGTCTCTCTGCGTTTGCGGTTGCAGCTGTAGGGCTTGGGTTGCAGTCACTCATGTTTGTTTTTGCTGTACTGACCCTGCTGCATGTAGGGACATCCGCATTGCTTTCCCGTTTTGTAGGGGCAGGAAGGATGAAGCGGGCTTCCATGGGACTCTCAACCCTTCTGAGATTTGCATTTATGTTGAGCTTGCCTGTCATGGCAGGTTGGTATTTTGTTGCTTCAAATATTTATGTATGGTTTGGTACAGCACCCG
Source organism: Sulfurovum sp. (assembly GCA_024762315.1). Classification (GTDB taxonomy): domain Bacteria; phylum Campylobacterota; class Campylobacteria; order Campylobacterales; family Sulfurovaceae; genus Sulfurovum. The sequence goes on along the minus strand of JANTHR010000015.1, from coordinate 19,704 downwards.
AAGTGGTCCAACTGGGAGAATCTTATGTACAGATGCTTACATGGATGATGCCTTTTGTGTTTATGAAACTGGTTTTTGTCTCTGCACTCAATTCTGCAGGTGATACCAAAACACCGATGAAGGTGAAAACAGGATCGATCATTCTCAATGTGATCTTAAACTATCTTCTTATTTTTGGACATTTCGGTTTTCCTGAACTTGGTGTATTGGGTGCAGCGGTAGGAACTGTTATCGTGAATTTTCTTGAGTTTCTTGTGTATGTCATCCTCTACCTTCGGAACAAGACACCTTATATGCCTGCATGGCACTACTCCAAATCCCTACTCTCCCGTGCATTAAAAGTAGGGATCCCTGCATCATTTGAGCGCTCTTTGACATTTGGGAGTTTTATGCTCTTTACGGCCATCATTGCCAAGTACGGTACGGCAGCTCTTGCAGGGTACCAGATAGGCTTGCGGGTAGAGGGTTTGGCATTTATGCCGGGGATCGGCTTTACCATAGCAGCAATGGCACTTATGGGACAGGGTTTGGGTGCAAAAAAACCGCAACAGGCGCGGGAAGATGTCATCCTGGTACTCAAATACACTTCCGGGTTTATGTTCTTTCTTTCATTTTTTATGATATTTATGCCAGAAAAGATCGTCTGGCTCTTTACGGATGATGCCCAGACCATAGAAGAGGCCAGCCTCTATCTGCGTGTTGTCGGAGTATCGCAGATCCCTTTGGCATTTAACTTTGTCCTCTCCGGGGCATTAAGAGGTGCAGGTGATACCAAAAGAACCTTGAAGATAAACCTGATCTCGTTATGGTTTGTGCGTATCATTCCGGCGTTTGTGTTGAGTTGGTATTTCGAGTCTATACTTTTTGTTTATCTGGCGATGATCTCAGATACCTTTGTCAAAGCTGTCTGGCTCTGGAGAACGTTTCAAAAAGGAGAGTGGCAAAAGATCAAAGTATAAGATAAATTGATGAAAGTGATTAGTTTTTTGACATTTTTTGACATTTTTATATTACAATGCTGAAATACAAAGCCAAACCTATTGTGAAACAGGGACGGAAAGCCACGGGACTCAACAAGCGCAAGTTTTTACGAGAAATCATTTAGTGATTTCCTGCATCAGAGTTTTACTTTGATACAAAGAGAATTGCAATGAGTTAGCCGGGTTGCTCTTAATATTAAAATAAGGGTAAAAATATGTCAGTATCACGACCGATTCCTACAGGAAAAGAGATAAAGCTCGATGCTAAAAGATTTATTGTCAGTAAGACAGATACAGCAGGTAAGATAGTCTATGGAAATGATTATTTTTCCGATATATCTGGATATAAGGAGAGTGAACTTATAGGTGCTCCGCATAATATTCTTAGACATCCTGATATGCCTAAAGCAATATTTTATTTGATGTGGCAGCATTTAAAGAGTGGTCGAAATATTATGGCAGTAGTAAAGAACTTAGCAAAGAATGGGGATCATTATTGGGTTGTTACAGATTTTGATATAAAGCGTGATCAAGCAGGCAATATACGCCATTATCTTGCTTTTAGGCAGGCTGCTCCTAAACATGTAGTAGCTGCGATAGAACCGATCTATTCTAAATTGCTTGAGATAGAAGATGAGCATGATATGGATGCTTCCATAGCGTATCTTGAAGGATATTTGGAAGAAAAAAGAATGAATTATGACCAATTTATAGAAGAACTTGCAAAGCCAAAAGGCTTAACAGGTATGTTTTTTGCCAAGATGAAAAAGATGTTTGCTTAGATCATTGTCCTAATATCTAAAAAGCTGCCACTTTCATATTTCAGCAATGTATCAAACGTAGCCACAAGAAGCTTGGCTGCTTCTTTGGGGCTTTGTATAGGCCCCTCTTTGAGCCGTCTTGCCGAAGGAAATTCACTCTCATTGACATAATGGATGATCTGCTGCACCATAGGTGTATCTATGACTCCGGGAGCAAGTGCAGTAAAGTGGATTTCGGGCAACTCTTTTGCATAGACATTAAGCAGCATATTCAGGGCTGCTTTGGAAAGAGAGTATGCTCCCCACCCTTTGGATCCATTGACGGCGGCTCCAGAACTGATACCTACGATCTGTCTGACATACGCATGTGTACTCAGCAGATCGATCAGTTCTTTATTTGCCCAAACATTGAGATCCATGACCTCTTTTATCTTTGCAGTTTCTGTCTCTTTGAGTGTCTTGATCTCTCCTAAGATACCGGCATTGAGAATAACAAGATCAAAAGAGTGTTTTGCTATGAACTCTTTTATGCTTGCCTGTATCATAAAAGTTTGGCTAAGATCGAAGGGAAAAAAGAAAAAATGGGGATCATGGTCAAATTCTTTTGGGCATGTTCTTCCTATTGCATAGACAGTATCTCCTTGGTCCAGATATGCTTTAGCCAAGGCTTCACCAAGACCCGAACTGACACCGGTGATGAGTATGGTTTTCACAATGTAATCCTTTTTGTAATACACTATGATATAATTATGCCAAAATATTTATAGTATATGAAGGACAATCATGAGTAAAAATTTAAAAACGATAGACGAGAGAATAGAACGTATTTATAGACTTGCAAAAGAGCATTTTGGCGAGGTGCGTTTTGTCGGGATCAAAAAACATACCAAGATCGGCTGGGTAGCTAAAATCCAATTTGATGAGTTTGAGTCACTGATCGCGGAAGGTGTAGATGCGACAGATGCACTTAAAAAACTTCGTAAGAGACTAAGAAAAATTATCGATAGATATAATATGGTGTGATAAAATTAAAAATTAAAAATTAAAAATTAAAAATTAGAAGTTGGTATTGTGAAAAAAAATATTATACTTATAGGGTTTATGGGTGTAGGCAAGGGAACGACTGCTCGTGCATTTGCTAAAAAATACAATGTATACAACATAGATACCGATGATCTTATAGAATCCAAAGAGAACAAAGAAGTAAAGAAGATCTTTGAGAAAAAAGGTGAAGCTTATTTCAGGGCTTGCGAACAGCAGACTGCCGACTGGATAGAAAAGTGTGTCAAAGGTACACTTATTTCATGCGGTGGCGGCTTTTACAAAGTCAATAATCTTAAAAAACTGGGTACGGTAGTTCTGCTTGACGCTTCGTTCGAGTGGATACACAACCGGCTTAAAACAGCAAAGAATGCTGAAGCCAAACTGGCAAAAAGACCACTGTTCTCTAAAGAGAAAGAGGCTAAAAAACTCTATAAAGAACGAGAGAATGCCTATAGAAAATTGGCAGATGTGGTAGTGGATGTAGAAAATTTTACGCTTGATGAGCAGATTGCATTTATTGCCAAGAAGTGTAAGGTTTAAACATGTTTTATGGTGTTGTGAGGCACAACACCCTACCGGTTGCAAAGTGTAGCATAAAGTAAAATTACATGAGAGCGTAGGGTGTTGTACCCTTACAACACCACAAATTATGTATTCTTCTCCCAATATTCCAATCCCTTGAATGCGCCTGTCAATAAGCCAAAGATAAGCATCGTGCTTCCCATACAATAGGGCGCTTGTTCCATAAACGGTGCAGGGGATTTTGAGATGGCGAAAATGACAAATACCCAAAGTCCGATGGCGGTAAATCCCAGTATTCTTTTAAGCCAGATGATAATTGTTTGTTTTTGTTTCTTTTCCATAGAAGTATTTTATCCTAATTCGATATAATTTTATCAATAATTTTTATCCAAGAGAACTGATGCAAAGATTTGAAACATATCTCAACGAAAACTTACCGCAGGTCACAAGCTTCCATCCTGTGTATGAGGATGCGCTCGGAGTGATGCTTCAGGCTGGCGGGAAACGTTTTCGCCCTATGTTGCTTTTAAATATTGTAGAAGCCTATGAGCCTATGCTTTATAATTCTGCATTGCCTGTTGCAATGGCACTTGAAATGTTCCATACCTACTCGCTTATCCATGATGATCTGCCTGCCATGGATGATGCCGACCTCCGCCGCGGACACCAGACACTGCATAAGCGTTACGATGAGGTAACGGCCATACTGGCGGGAGATGCACTCAATTCGGATGCTTTTTACCACATAGCCAAAGCACCGCTGCGAGAAGATGTCAAGATCAAACTGGTAGAACTGCTTGCGCGTGACGGTGGCAGCAGGGGCATGGTCCTTGGCCAGGCGATCGACTGCTATTTTGAGAACAAACCGCTTGATATCGAACAGATCAAAACCCTGCATATCAACAAAACGGCCAAACTCATTGCAGTAAGCCTGCAGATGGGTGCAGTGATCGTAAGACTTGAACCTGAAGTGCAAAAGGCACTTTATGATTTCGGGATCGATCTTGGGCTGCTTTTCCAGATACAGGATGATATCATCGATGAGACACAAACTGAAGAAGAAGCAGGTAAAACTACAGGTAACGATGCTGATAAAAATAGCTTTGTTAATCTTTTAGGACTGGATGCAGCTATCGCTCAGGCAGATGCACTCGCAAAAGATTTACAAAGACGATTTGAATGCTTTGATGAGAAGCTGCAAAAAGCTTTACAACCCTTAATAACAAAATACCTCAATAGACATAAAGGATAATTTAATGACAGAGCAGAACGCAATGCGTAAGAAGATGGCAAACACCATTCGATTTTTAGCTGCAGATATGGTACAAAAAGCAAACTCAGGACACCCGGGTGCACCCATGGGCCTTGCAGATATTGCAGTAGTTCTTTCCGAACATTTAAGGCATAATCCTAAAAATCCGAAATGGCTCAATCGTGACCGCCTGGTCTTCTCCGGCGGACATGGAACAGGGCTCATCTATTCACTGCTTCACCTCTGGGGCTATGATGTCAGTTTGGATGATCTGAAGAATTTCCGTCAGCTTGACTCTAAGACACCGGGTCACCCGGAGTATGGACATACCGACGGCGTAGAGATCACAACAGGACCTTTAGGGCAGGGTGTTGCCAATGCAGTCGGATTTGCCATGGCTGAAGCTTTTACCAAAGAACAGGTAAATTCCGAGACCTGTGAGCTTATCGATCATAAGGTCTACTGTCTTTGCGGTGATGGTGACCTGCAAGAAGGTATCAGCTATGAGGCATGTGCTTTGGCTGGACACCTTGGACTAAAAGATCTTGTGCTTATTTATGATTCTAATGAGATCACTATTGAAGGGGATACAAATATTGCCTGGAGTGAAGATGTAGCAAAACGTTTTGAAGCACAGAACTGGAATGTACTTAAGATCAATGGACATTGTTATGATGAGATCGATAAAGCATTGAACGAGGTGAAAGCAGCAACAAAGCCAACGATCATTATCGCTAACACCATCATCGGCAGAGGGGCAGGTGAATTGGAAGGAACACATCATACGCATGGTTCACCTCTTGGGGAAAAGATCATTGCTGAGTCTAAAGCCAAAGAAGGGTTTGACCCGGATGAAACATTCCATATCCCTGAAGATGTCCTCATAAGATTCGGATGTGCATTGGAAGAGGGTGAATTGGCAGAAAAAGAGTGGATCCATAGACAAAAAGAGGCACCGCTAATAGAACAGAATGAGGCACTGAACAGACTGCTAGAGAGGGATTTCTCTGCGATTGAATTCCCGGACTTCTCTAATGACAAAGAAGTAGCAACAAGAGATTCTAACGGTAAGATCCTCAATGCCATTGCTAAAGCAGTACCGTCATTCCTTGGTGGTTCAGCAGACCTCGCGCCATCAAACAAGACAGAGCTCAAAGAGTTGGGAGATTTCCCTAAAGGGAAAAACATCCACTTTGGTATCAGAGAGCATTCCATGGCAGCTATTACCAATGCTATGGCACTTTATGGAACAACTATGCCGTTCAATGCGACTTTTTTTGTTTTCTCTGATTATCTTAAACCTGCAGCACGTATTGCGGCGTTGACCAAGATTCAGAACTTCTTTGTCTGGACACATGACAGTATCGGTGTAGGGGAAGACGGTCCTACCCATGAGCCTATTGAACACATCAGCCAGTTCAGAGCATTGCCGAACTTCTATGTCTGGAGACCGGCAGATGCGACTGAAAATGTAGAAGCGTGGAGAACTGCGTTGGAGATGCAGGCACCACACGGTTTTGTGCTGAGCCGCCAGAAACTTAAAACACTTAAACCAAAAAGGGACTTTGGTGAAGTAAGCAAGGGGGCATACATTGTTAAAAAACGTACCAATGCAAACTTCACACTTATGGCTTCGGGTTCAGAACTTATGCCTTGTCTGAAAGCTGCATGTTACCTGGCACCACTTGGCATCATCTGTAATGTTGTCTCTGTGCCGTGTCTTGACCTCTTCAATGAACAAGATGCAGAGTATAAAGCAACAGTAGTTGACCCAAATACAAAAGTGTTGGCAGTCGAAGCAGCCACAGCTACAGAATTTTACAGATATGCGGATGATGTACTGGGTATGGAAACATTTGGAGCATCGGCACCGGCAGATCAATTGTTCGAGAAATTTGGATTTACTAAAGAGGGCATTATGAAGCGTGCATGTAAACTGATGAATGTGGAGTATAAAGAAGTAGATCTTGGAGAGTGTAAGCTCTAAATGCAACTTTCTCTCTCGTTACACCTCACAGAGGCGTAGCAAGGGAAGATATCTAAACATTAATTAAGAGCAGATGGTTTATAATTCTACTCTCAATCGGGGTGTGGCGCAGTCTGGCTAGCGTGCTATCTTGGGGTGATAGAGGTCGCCGGTTCAAGTCCGGTCACTCCGACCATCTAAGTATATGTTATTTTCTTACTATTCTTTACATTCATTTATTTCACTTGACCACCAATATCTTGACAGAAAAAATTTTGTACAGTTCTCTATAATTTTACATTTTTAAGCCGCAGTGAATTGCTGATGACTGAAACAGACGAGAAACTCATGGCTGCCGCTGCAATAACGGGCGAGAGCAGTATACCAAAGAAAGGGTAGAGTACACCTGCTGCGACCGGTACCCCCAGGGAATTATAGATAAAGGCGAAGAAGAGGTTCTGCCGTATATTTTTCATCGTAGAACGGCTGAGTCTTATGGCTCTGACGATACCTGTCAGATCTCCTTTGACAAGTGTCACGCCGGCACTCTCCATCGCCACATCCGTACCCGTACCCATGGCAATGCCCACATGTGCCTGGGCGAGAGCAGGGGCATCGTTGACGCCATCGCCGGCCATGGCAACATGCCTGCCTTCTTTCTGGAGTGCCTGTACTACTTTCGATTTCTCTTCGGGAGAGACTTCTGCCTGTACTCTGTCTATATGAAGTTTTGCAGCGACTGCTTTGGCAGTGATCTCATTGTCACCGGTCAGCATCACGATCTCTATGCCCTCTTTGTGGAGTGCCTCTATCGCATCAGCCGTACTTTCTTTGATCGGGTCCATGACGCCCAATATACCGGCTGCCTTGCCGTCAAGCGCTATGAGCATCACGGTCTGTCCCTCTTGTCGGTACTGCTCGGATAAAGCAGGAAGTTCCCCCGCATGGATGCCGAGGCTTTCAAAGAGTTTGTAGTTGCCTATGGCAACTGTCATCCCGTCCACATCACCTGTTGCACCTTCTCCGGTGACAGAATTGAAGTTGTCTGTTTTACCGAGTTTTAAGCCTCTGGCTTCGGCACCCTCGACAATGGCTTCAGCCAAAGGGTGTTCACTCGACCGCTCCAGTGTGGCAACGGCCCTTAGCAGTGTCTCTTCATCAACCCCTTCAAGTACTTCGACAGTGACCAGTTTGGGTGCACCCTCTGTGAGTGTACCGGTCTTGTCAACCACCAGCGTATCTACTTTTTCAAGTATCTCCAATGCTTCCGCATTTTTGATGAGCACACCCATGGTGGCACCTTTTCCCGTACCAACCATAATGGAAACGGGTGTGGCAAGTCCAAGTGCACAGGGGCAGGCGATGATGAGTACCGCTACAGCAGAGATAACGGCATAGGCCAGACGGGGTTCGGGCCCCCAGAAGTACCATCCGATGAAGGCAAACACTGCTACAAGTACCACGATGGGTACAAAGTAGCTTGAGACGACATCAGCCAGTTTCTGAATAGGTGCACGTGATCGTTGTGCCTGCGCTACCATGTTGACGATCTGTGACAGCAGGGTATCGGCGCCGACCTTCTGTGCTTCTATCAGCAGAGAACCAGTTGCATTGACCGTTGCACCGATCACTGTGTCTCCCGCTTTTTTGGGTACTGCGACTGGCTCTCCCGTGACCATGGACTCATCAATGTTGCTTTCACCCTCACGCACGACACCGTCAACCGGTATCTTATCCCCCGGACGGATACGCAGAATATCGCCTACTTTGACCGATTCAAGTGCAATATCCTCTTCGCTTCCATCTTCTCTGACGATACGTGCCGTATTGGGTGCGAGCCCTAGCAGTGCCTGTATGGCAGTGTTGGTCTGGGAACGGGCACGCAGTTCAAGCACCTGTCCCAAAAGCACCAGTGCCACAATGACCGCTGCCGCTTCAAAATAGACATGCACCAGTCCACCTTCAAACTGCATTTTGGGTGGAAAAATATGAGGAAAAAACAGTGCGACCATACTGTAGAGCCATGCTGCACCTACTCCCATAGAAATAAGGGTGAACATATTGAGGTTCCATGTTCTGACTGACTGGTAGCCCCTGATAAAGAAAGGCCATCCGCCCCAAAGTACCACTGGTGTTGCCAGTGCGAACTCGATCCACTGTACCATGGACATGGATAGCCATGAGGGTATCAGGTCAGGAGCAAGGTCGGCTACCATAGCCAAAATGAATACAGGCAGTGCCAGCAGCGTACTTACCTTGAATCTGCGTGTCATATCGATCAGTTCTTCGTTCTCAGCTTCCTCTGACTGTACTACTACAGGTTCAAGTGCCATACCGCAAATAGGGCAGTTCCCCGGACCCTCCTGCCGGATCTCGGGATGCATTGGACAGGTGTAGATGGCATCGGCGTTCACCTCTGTTCTTTTTTCATGTGTATGATCATGCGGATGCTCCTCTGAAAACTGAGGACGGCAGGTAGAACATTCTGCCTCTTCATGTCTATGTATATAACTCTGAGGATCGGCATCGAATTTATGCTGACAGCTCTCGGAACAGAAATAGTAGGTTTGACCTTCATAGCTTAGGTTAAATTCGGAATCGGCAGTGACATCCATTCCGCAAACGGGATCTTTTATAGTTGCCTTCATCCTGGATCCTTTCTAAGGTATTCTTATGATGATCATTATAGTATGATAGTGTGTATAGAGTGTGTATTCTGCATAGCCTAAATCCGCAAAAAGTGATGTGTTTGATTGGGAAAACGGCAGTCCAATTCACTTGGGCTGCCTGACAAGGAGAGTTAAAAATGACCATGGGATATTTTTAAACCATGGCTATTATTTCATTTTTTATTTACCGGTATTGCATTTACCCTGTGCTTTCATATTTTCATGTCGCCGACCATTAACTCAGCAAGCCTCTTACTTCATCTTCATCAATCAGATCTTTCTCATATTTTACAACAGCAATATTCTCTGTTTCGTTCACATAGCTTTCAACAATGGCTTCATGATCCGTTAATGCAGCTACTTTTTCTCTGTCAAAAATATCGAGCGGCAGGTAAACATTTCCTCTGTTGTTAGGGTTAGGCATAGTTGCTACCCAGATGAACCATGCTATGGAGATAATTGCTACAACGATGGCAAGTGTACCTCTGCCAAAATGCTGCATGAGATACCCTGCCAGAAGCCCTCCTAAAAAGATACCTATATAAGCAAAAGTGTTGGCTACACCAAGCGCTGCACCTTTTTGGTGTACTTTAGCAAATTTGGCCACAAAGCTTTGTAAAAGAGGCTCAAACATATTGAAACCTATGAAGAAAAAGACCACGCCGACAATGAACACCCAGGGAGTTGTTGCAAATCCCATAGCGATGAAGCCTAAAAAGATAATGGCAACAGAGATCATGAAAACTTCTCTGCCTTTACCGTATTTCTCTCCAAATACCGCAGCGGGTCCCATGGAGACAAGTCCAAAGACCATAGCAGGAAGGTAGACCTTCCAGAGTTCGGCTTTAGCCCAGCCAAAACCGCCTTCGTCCAGACTTTGTGTCATGACAAGGGGGATGATGAAGAATGCCATGGTCATAATGGAAGAGTGGAAAAGGAAAGTAATGTACATACGGGTAAGGGACTTGTCCTTAAAGACATCCAGCATTTTGGATTCTTCCTCTGCATAGCTGTGAACGATCTTGGGAGGTTTCGGTACAGCAGTAAACAGAATACCTATTGCCATAACCGAGAGGATGGCAGTAAGCCAAAAGAGTTTGTCTATCCCCCAGTACCCGCCGACTATAGGGGCAACGATCATTGCTGCAGCAAAACTCAGTGCGATGGTTCCTCCCATGATGGCCATGGCATGGGCACGTTCTTCTTCTCTTACCAGGTCGGCGATCATTGCAGAGACAACTGAACCAATAGCTCCGGCACCTTGTAAAAAACGACCGACAAGAAGCATATAGATGTTGTCGCTCACTGCAGCCATGACTGAACCGGCAATAAAGACCAATAACCCAAACAGCAACGTTTTTTTACGACCTATTTTGTCACTCATAAGTCCAAAAGGTACTTGGAAAGCTGCCTGTGTCAGGGCATAGCCACCCACAACAAGACCGGCGAGGAAGGGAGTAGCACCTTTCATTTCAAGTGCATAGATGGAAAGAACAGGGAGGACGATGAAAAGTCCGAAAAATCTCAATGCAACGATGAGACTCAGAGGCATGATCTGTTTAATCATGGTAATACCTTTAATACGATAAAATTTGTCCCATTATATTCCTAAAAAGTAAATAAGAGGTTAAAGATTTATGAAATTAGTCCTAGCAACAGGCAATAAAGGTAAATTACGTGAATTTAAGCAGATGTGTCAAGATGAAGTGGTTGCTTTTTCTGATCTTCTGGGTGAGTTTGAGGTTATCGAGGATGGCGATACATTTGCAGCCAATGCGCTTATTAAAGCACGTACTATTTATGAAAAATTAGGAGATGATTACCTGGTTATTGCAGATGACAGCGGTATATCCCTGCCTGTTCTGGGTGGTACACCGGGCATCTACTCTGCACGTTATGCCGGTGAAAACGCTACAGATAAAGATAATCTTTATAAACTTATTGAAGCAGTAAAGCAAAAGGGTCTAAAGTCTACACCGGCATATTATACGGCAGCCATCGCTATTGTCAGTAAATATGGTGAGTATGTGGTGCATGGCTGGATGTATGGTGAAGTCATAGATGAGGCTAGAGGAGACAAAGGATTCGGGTATGATCCTGTATTCATCCCTGCCGGATTTGACAAGACTTTAGGCGAGTTGGATGATGATGTGAAGTCAGCGATTTCCCATCGAGGGAAGGCGCTTGCGTTGGCGAAGCCTATCATTAATATGTTACGGACAAAATAATGGTAGGGTGTTGTACCCTTACAACACCAAAAGCTAGAATGAATACAATATTGAAAAAGGTGTTGTCATGGGACAACACCCTACGAGAGATAAAAGTTATCCTAATATAGCTATATTTTGACAGTCTTGATTATAGATAATATTTTAGCTATACTTTAACATATAAACCAAAAAGGGATAATATGTTATCTTTTCTTCCTCCTACTCCGTCTGAGATGATGGACACCCTCAAAACCAAATTTAGACAACGTAGAAAAGCACTAGGCTACACACAAACAGAACTCTCTGAGCGTTCTGGTGTGAGCCTTGGGTCACTCAAACGCTTTGAGAGTTCTGGGCAGATAGCTTTGGAGTCTTTGTTGAAGTTGGCTTTGGTTTTGGAGTGTTTGGGGGATTTTTCTTCTTTGTGTGAGGTGGAAGAGGAGAGGTTTGGGAGTATGGATGAGGTTTTGAAAAGTGTCAAATAATATAATATGTCAATATGCCATGTTTTCTGTGACTTTGAAAAATATATGATAGTATTTGTCCAGATGTGTAAATGGGAGAGGAAATATGAATAATCATATAGCAATGTACCAAAGTGGAGAAATAGAGATAGAAGTGTCTGTTGATGATGAAACAGTTTGGTTAAATAGACAGCAGTTATCAGAACTTTTTGATAGAGATGTTAAAACTATTGGTAAACATATTACAAATGTTTTTAAAGAGAGGGAATTACAAAAAGATGCAACTGTCGCAAAAATTGCGACAGTTCAAAATGAAGGCGATAGAGAAGTTACACGAGAGATTGAATATTATAATTTGGATGTCATTATTTCTGTTGGTTACAGGGTAAAGTCACAAAAAGGAGTTATATTTAGACAATGGGCAACTAAAATACTAAAAAACTATATCTATCATGGCTATACTATCAACGGTGACAAGATCACTAATGAACGGTTTGTATCACTGGAAAACGATGTGGCACTATTGAAAGAGAAAGTAGGGGGCATAAGTACTTTACTTGAAGATACTTCTATGAATCCCACACAAGGTATTTTCTATGATGGTCAAGTGTTTGATGCGTATGTGTTTGTCTCCAAGCTTATAAAAAGTTCCAAAATATCCATAAAGCTTATAGATAACTACATCGATGAAAGTGTACTCACCCTTTTTAGTAAAAATCAAAATACACAAGTCACACTCTACACAAGTAACATCAGTAAACAACTCAAACTTGACCTAAAGAAATATAATGCACAGTATGTACCCATAGAGGTAAAAAAACTTGATGTTTCTCATGATAGATTTATGGTTATTGACGATGCAGAGATTTACCACATAGGAGCAAGCCTAAAGGACTTGGGCAAGAAATGGTTTGCTTTTTCTAAGATGGATGAAGAGAGTTTGGGGATTTTGGAGAGGTTGAAGTGATGGGGTTTGTTTTGGAGTGTTTGGAGATTTTTCTTCTTGGTGTGATGAGAGGGAAGAAGAGTTTAGGGCATAGTAGAAAAAAATAAATATTTAAAAGGAAATGGAGAAAATGGAATTAGTATTACCAAAAAATAAAACAGAATCGAAAGAGATAGAAGTTGAAACAAATAGTTTAGTGATAGTTGGAGCTAATGGTTCAGGTAAAACTAGATTTAGTACTAATTTAGAACAAAGATATAATAAAATAACGCATAGAATATCAGCTCAAAAGTCTTTATCTATGCCATCAGAAGTACAACCAAAAACAAAAGAAAAAGCAGAATTAGAATTTTTTTATGGGACATCAGTTAATGCTAATATTGCTAATTGGCTAGAAACTAGTGGCAAAACATCCAATAGATGGGGAAATAAACCAAATACATTTTTACTAAATGATTATGAAAAGTTGATGGTACTTTTGCATACAGAAGAGTACGAAGAAGCAATAAAATATAAAGATAAATCAAAACAAAATCATTCTCTTGTTGCACCAATTACAAAACTAGATAGAATACAAGAAATTTTTGAGTATGTTATTTCTCATAGAAAATTAATTAAAAAAGCAGGAACAATAGAGACTTATCCTGTTGGAAAAGAGAGTAAAAAGTATAATGCTTCCGAAATGAGTGATGGAGAGAGAATAGTATTTTATCTTATTGGAGAAGTAGTTTGTGCAAAAGAGAGTTCATTAATTATTATCGATGAGCCTGAAAACCATTTACATAAATCTGTTACAAAAAAACTTTGGGATAAAATAGAACAAGAGAGACCTGATTGTACTTTCGTATATTTAACACATGATATTGATTTTGCTGTTTCAAGACAAGATTCTAGAAAAATATGGATGAAATCTTATGATGGTAATGAAGTTTGGGATTATGAAGTTTTAGATGAAGAGAGTCCTTTACCTGAACAACTTTACTTGGAGGTTCTAGGTAGTAGAAAACCTATTTTATTTATTGAGGGTGATTTAGATAGTATAGACTATAAACTTTATGAGCAGATATTTAAAGACCATACTGTTAAACCATTAGGAAGTTGTGATAAAGTTTTTGAGGCTACTTCTTCTTTTAATGATTTAAAAGATTTTCATCATATTGATTCATTTGGTTTAATTGATAGAGATAGATGCACAGAAGAACAAATTAATCATATTAGTGAGAAAAGTATATGGGTTTCAAGAGTTGCAGAAGTAAAGAACTTTTTATTGCTTGAAGATATTGTTAAAATTGTTGCAAAAAGAATGGGAAAAGATAATCAAGAGGTTTTTAATAAGGTTCAAGAGAGAGTTATTAAAGATTTTAAAGATAATCTAGAAAGAGAGGCAACAAAATATACTTTACATATAGTAAAAGATAATTTTGAAAAAAAATTAAATCCTAAAGTAAATAATTTTTCTGAGCTAAATCAAACTTTAAATACTTATTGGGAAGAAGAAAATTTTCAAAAGATATATGATGAGGTTAAAGAAAAATTTGAAAAAATAATAAGTGATAGTAATTATAATTCTGTTCTTGAAGTTTACAATAATAAGGGATTAATACACATATCAAGTGTTGCTTCTGAATGTGATATTAATAGTAAAAATAATGCCTATTTAAATCAAGTTATTTCTATTTTGAAAAGTAATACAGAAGAAAGCAATACTATAAGAGAATCTGTTTTAAATATGATTTATAAAAGTTAAAGATTATAAAATGCCTAAAAATATAATCAGGTTGATAGTATTTATAACCAAAACCAAAACCCAAAAAGTAGGAACCCTAGCCATCCGCGACAAAAAAATCTACTTCGAATACGACAAAGCCTTCCTAAAAACAGGCATAGAACTCTCACCCTATAAACTCCCACTAAAAGCTGGACTCTTTGTCTGTGAAGATGATACCTTTGAGGGACTATGGGGACTCTTTAATGATTCGTTGCCCGATGGTTGGGGACGGTTACTTATGGATAGGCATTTGATGGGCTTAGGTGTTAACCCTAATAGCTTAACTCCGTTAGATAGATTGGCTTATGTGGGTCAGTACGCTATGGGAGCTTTGAGTTATGAACCTGAAAAAGATACATTAGATTTAGGACTTGATGAGATAGTCTTAGATGACTTGGCAAAAAGCTCTGAAGAGATTTTAGAAGGCAGTACTGATAGCATGGTAGATGAACTTTTGGCTCTAGGAGGTTCATCGGGTGGGGCAAGACCAAAGGTGTTGGTACAGTTGAGCAGTGACCATAAAGAGATAGTGCATGGCAAACAGAAACTAAAAGAGGGATTTTCTCACTACATGGTGAAGTTTGCCTCATCTCAAGACAGCAGAGAGATAGGGGCGATAGAGTATGCCTATTCGCTTATGGTTAAAGAAGCAGGGTTAGAGATGCCTTGTACTGTTTTGCTAGAGGGTAAAAAGGGGAAGTACTTTGCCGTAGAGCGTTTTGACAGAGTGGGTGATGCCAAGGTGCATATGCATACCGTCGCAGGACTGACACACAGTGACTTTAGGTTTCCTACATTGGATTATGATGACTTGTTACGGCTTACGCTACACTTGACCAAAAGCATAGTAGAAGTAGAAAAGATGTTTCGGCTGGCGTGTTTTAATCTTTTTGCACATAACCGCGACGACCATGCTAAAAACTTTTCTTTTTTGATGGATGAGTCCGGAGAGTGGCGACTTTCACCTATGTATGACATAACATTTTCTTACGGGCCTGGTGGTGAGCACAGTACGATGTATTTGGGTGAGGGTAAGAACCCTACGAAAAAAAACCTGTTGGCATTGGCGACAAAACATGGATTGAAAAATGCTATGAATACCATAGATGAGGTAGTAAGTGCCGTACAAAAGTGGAAAGAGTTTGGACGCTTGGCAGGAGTGAGTCGTAAAAATATTGAGAGCATTAGTCAGATACATCAAAAGGTATTGGAAAATCATTGAGGCGTGTGTACCCTCCCTTTTCATATCATCTATGCTAAAATCACAAAAAATCTACAAGACACAAAGTTTATATAAAAAGAGAGAAAATGACAAAACAGCAATTTATGAACGATCTGCAAGCGATCTACTTGGAACTGCAGGACAGACAAACAGAACTGAACGGTTTTTATGACCTTTTAAATGGAGAGCATGAAAAGGCACAGCAGTCGGTTGATGCTTTTTTGGGTTTGCTGGATATCCCTAAAAATGATGACACAGTGATGGCAGCATTGACACGGATGGTGAACCTCAGAGAGGATGCATTGGAGCAGGTACTGAACAAACTTGAACTATGCCCTGAAGAAATACGTGTCAAAAAAGAGTTGGCATACGGTTTTGTGAGTATGATGCATATTGCAAGACATGAAAGTCTGATAGGGTGGATAGAGAAGCAAAAATTGCTTACCCCCTTTTACCGTTCTTTGATCTTTGGTGTACATTTTGTGGGGTTGCGACTGAGTGAGTGGCAGAGCCATTGGACAGATCATATTTTGCATACAGTCAATCTGGAGCTTAGTGAAATGTTCAACGGGGATGATGCAAAAGTTTTTGAGATGCTACAGGGTGAATCTTTATTAGATACAGATGAGAGTGGATGTGTGGGTGACAGATGTTACTCTGTACTTAAAAAAGAAGACACAGGCTATAAATCTGTAGCTTATGCCGAAGCATTCCCTAAGCAAGTCCAAGGGGTTACCACGGCATTGGAACAGCTTATTATGCTTTTAGGTCAGCATGAAGATAAAGTGTTTGATCAAAAGGTGGAATGGGTTGCATACTTTACAGCGATAAAAGAAGCATTCAGCCATACAGATATTTCTGAACTCATTAAAATGTGGGCAGAAGTGGACAGACGCTGGATGGCAGTTACTACTCCGCTTCAGGTAGGGCATCCTTTGGAATATTATGAAGACCACTATCGAAAGGCAGTGGCCTTGGAGTGGGATTTGCGGATTGTGAACCCTCAGTTGCAGGAAGGCTCACATACGCGTAACAATATTAAACTTTTTGCATATGAAATGGCTGAAGACTTTGGCGAAGAAGCATTGAAGACCATAAGTAAAAATCTCTTGCAGGTCGATCAAACCCAACTTTATATCGGTCAGCCCATCCTCTACTATGCAGCAGAGTTCAATGGACTTTTTTCTGCACAGGTTGTGCCCAACGATGAGGGGGTTTCTTCTGAACTCGGCAAAAAGATCTTTGCTTATGCCGACTTCGTGATGGAGTCCAAAAAGTCCAAGCCGATCATGAAACTCTCTGTGGAAACAATGGGTGAGGATTTTGTCAGAAAACAGCGTGCACTTATTGAAAATGAGCCCCAACTGTGGCAGGAGATCTACGATATCTCCACCATTGGGCATGAATACGGACATATTCTCTGGATCGATTCCGATACGGAGACAATGATGAACGGTACGGGACAGTTCAAGAATATTGAAGAGTTCAAAGCGACTACCGGGGGGCTGATGGCGTTCTTCCATAATGAAAAAGAAGCACTGAAGCAGCATATTGTCGATGACCTTGTCTCACGCGCGGTCGGGCTCATGGCCTGGCGTGAAGTTGGTGAGGTGCTGCCGTACTACTGTGAAGGGCTCATACATTTGGGCATCCTGTTTGATTCCGGCATCATTACATATGATAATGGACAGATAAAGATAGACTATTCCAAATATGATGCGATGAAAGAAGCATATACATCCGCTTACAGAGATTTGGCGGAAAATTATCTCAAAAAAGTTGATGCAAATGAATATCTGGGCCAGTATGCCGTGAAAAACGCAGGGGTCTATCTGCCTAAGAATGAAGAGATAAAGGCATTTGTAGAGCACTATTATGCACGCTATCAGGAGATAGGACAGCAGACCGTTGCTTTGGATTAATTTCTTTAATGTTTCTTGACCCGTTGTTCATCTTTTTGGATAAAGCGGGAAAGTTTTTTACAGAAATCGGAGTAGCAGACATAATTTCTGCTGCCGATCTTGTCACTGTGTTTGAGCTGCAGCCTTAGGTAGTCTCCTCTCTCATGATAAAAAAACATGACCCCACTGTAAAAAAAACCCCGTTTATTCATGAATTTGACCACTGTGTCGATCTGCGGGATCATTTCAAGTGAGATATCTGCATAAATCATATCACAATGCTTCGCTTTAAGCTGGTTGAGCAGTATGATGAATTTTTGTTTGAAATCTTTACCGTAACGGTCAACCCTGATCTTGGCGATATTCGTTGGCGGATCGAATGTATAGCTTAGAAAAACATGTTCGAGGATCTCTTCATTTCCCACTTTTGCTTTGACAAAAGGGACATCGGCATTTTTGTAGATCCGCTTGATCTGCTTTTTATAGATATTGGGAAGAAAGAGTTTTTTGGTCATTTTGTTAAAAAAGTAATACCCTACAAGTACAGCCCCACGTTTACATTTTTTGGCCAGTTTATTATTTACTATGGTCGTGTCCACAGGTACTTTTCCCAGCATTAAACCTGCTTCTGAAAAACCATGGCTCAGGTTAGCCTTCTGGCTGTAGATATGGAACATGATCGCTTCTCCAAATACAGCATCCAGATGGATATCCCTGGCTTTTTTCAGGATCAGCTTCAGCATTTTATTCATGATGCCTCTGCCCTGGAATTCCGGGTCTACCACGGCAACCCCGATCTCAGCCACAGTGGATTCCGGCACCAGTACCAGCGCGAAATGTCCGATGATCCTCTCTTCTCGTTGGGCAATGATAGAGTAGAATTTTTTTCCATGTGATTCAAAAACCTTATGCGGATAGTAAAAAAGATCTTTGATGTAACTGTAGCCGTAATTCTTGAAGACCAGTCGGGCGATACCTTCTTCATCTCCTTCTTGGAACTCTCTTATAGCGACCGGGATATTGTCTTCCTCAACTCTTTTTTCTCTTTTTCTTTCCGAAAGGGCAGGAAGTGCTTTGTGTGGGGCCTCCTCTTCATGCAAGGGATGAGAGGCGTATTTGATGATCACGAATTTTTTCCCGTCTTTGCCCAGGTTCTGGTACTCAAAAAGGTCCATCAGACCATAGACGCGATTGAATCCTTCGGAGGCATCCTCCTTGATAGGAACGCTGATATGTTTTTTGAGGGACATTGGAAGCCCCCAGTCATGCACATCGATACGCAGGCCGGTCTTGAAAGGATGTAAGCTTATTTGAATGTATCCAGGTGAGTCTTTGTAGGCATGAATCACAGCATTTTCTATCAATTCTCTGGCACTCTCTATAATGGCCATTATATCCTCTGGTGTTAATGGAAGTGTATCACAGGTATCCCTGATGAGGTCTTCGACGATCCTCATGAACTTCAGGTCGCTGGGGATCTTCAGGCTGATGCTCTCATGCATCACTCAGCCTTTTGTCCCAGAAAGGCAAGGGCGGAAGCCCCCATGATCTTCATGCCGACCTGCAGGGCATCGTCATCGACGTCAAAACGGCTGTTGTGCTGTGAAACACAGGTCTCTTTCTCTTCATTGCAGGTACCAAGCCTGAAGAATGCTCCCGGAACGATCTTGAGATATTCGGAGAAATCCTCCCCACCCATCACCGGATCGACCAGATCGATGCAGTTCTCTTCTCCTATGACGCCTTTGGCTTCCCCTATGATGATGTCCACCATCTTGTCATAGTTGATCAGCTCGGGTTGTCCGAATTCATAGTCAAAGTTGTAGGTCGCTCCCATCGATTCAGAGATCCCCTTGATGGAAGCCTCCATCATTTTGGGGATATTGCTGCGGACATCTTCGTTGATGGTCCTCACCGTTCCCTTAAGCAGCACATGGTCGCAAATAATGTTGGAAGCCCGTCCTCCTTCGATCGTCCCCAGAGAGATGACGGCAGGGTG
>JANTHR010000014.1 GCA_024762315.1 Sulfurovum sp. | reverse complement strand
TTGATATGGCTTCGATCATATCACTTTTCTTTGCTTCTCCATTTAGCAGAGAGGTTGTAAGAAAATCACGTTTTTCCAGTGCTTCTCTCCAGTCATCAGCGTCATTGACGCACCCTGACAGATCGCTTCCGGTTCCGGGATATTCGTTGATACCTATATGTAGTGAGCGTTTCATTTTTTTCCTTTCTTTAAAATATAGCAGTAAAGAATTTCATTACTGTTGCATCTTCTTAAAAGAGATTTTGATACTTGTCTGCTCATCAGTCGGATAATGTGCATTATACTGATATTTTTCCTGTAGAGCAGTGTTGCTCCATATCTCATTGTATTTTGACAGATAGTTAAAATAGAGATCCGGCTTGTGACCACCGTATTTGATGATCCTGGCAATAGCAATCTTGTCGGGATGCTTATGATAGGCACCATTGGTTGAGACCAGATAGGTACTGCATCGTATTCGTTCGAGCAGTTTTTTTGAAATATTGCCGTCGCTTCCGTGATGAGGTATTTTAAAGAGATCAAGATAGAGTGGTTCACACTCAGGAAGATACCTTTGTATGGAATCCAGCAGAATCGTGGCATAGGCATCACCGGTAAAGAGCATTTTTTTTCCGGCATATTCAGCCAAAAAGGCAATACTGCTGCCGTTTGTCAATGAGCTATCGGGTTCAAAAGATGTTTTAGCCAGAGCATCAATATCGGGAAGCATCCTCCGTGAGAGACGTTTTGATCTACTGGGGCAGGTATCAAGATCTTTTTTATAGGGCAATTTGTTGTCTACCAAGAGCCCTGC
Source organism: Sulfurovum sp. (assembly GCA_024762315.1). GTDB lineage: Bacteria > Campylobacterota > Campylobacteria > Campylobacterales > Sulfurovaceae > Sulfurovum. Next base: position 34,362 of record JANTHR010000014.1, on the reverse strand, counting down.
TTTTTTGGCTTCTTTGAACCAGTGCGGCTTGAGGTCGGATAATGCTTTTTGGGTGGGGGAGAAGAGGGTAAGTTTCATGCCGCCGGGTAATTTTATGGATTTGAATTTCTTTCTTTTGTCAACTGATACAGCTTTGCCCTTAAATGCTTTGTTCCAATTGAGATGAGGCTGTTCCAGATAGTCTGAAAGAAGTTCCCCCTGAACAACCCCCTTGATTCTACTTTTACCTAAATGTTTATATCCGTTAAACCAGATATCTGAAAATGTGATACCCAGACCGTCCTTCTCAAAAAGCTTCAGTATCCCTGCAATATGATCTGCATCGATATGGGTGATCACAAGGAGGTCAAAATGGCGTTCATTTGGCTTTAGTTTCTTTATGCGTTTTTTGAGACGCTTGTAGGTATCACTCGTTCCGCCATCAATGAGGATGCGATGCAAGGAATCCTGATCTTTCCCATATTCGACCCAGATACAATCTCCTTGTGCTGCCTGAATACATTCTATGTTGATCATGTGATTCCTTCTGTCTGATTTCTATTTTTCGGGTTTCTCTTTTTTTTGGACTGCTCCAAATAAATATCCGGCTATTGCACCTAGAATTCCCATAGGTGCAGTAAGCGTATCAGTTGTGTCTACGACGAGAACTAGGAGTATGGTTCCAAATATGACGGAAACTAAACCGATAATTGTGACAAGGTCTTTTGCCTGATGGTCAGGGGTCATTCGCATCAAAATAATGATGATTATCAGAGCAAATGCATACATTCCTGCTGTAACTAACACATACTGAAGATTGTTTTTTATCAAGGCTAAACGTAAATGTTCAAAGGCAACATATTTTGCCTCTTCTCTCTTACATTCTTCTTTCCTTGGCTTATCTAGCTTGTCTTTTTCTTTCTTGACTAAATAATTCTGGTACGAAAATTGTTTTTCAATCTGCTGTATCTCACTTTCCGCTCCAGCAGCATATGTTGCACTTCCTGAGACTATCAACAAGAGGACCGATAAAAGGATTTTTTGTATAACAATTCTCATACTATCTCCCTTCATATTTTTTTAAAATATCTATCAATCGCTGGTAATACCCTACAGCATCAAATTGATTATTTTTTGCAGCAGCATCTCTCTTCATTACATAGTTGGCTTTGAGTGCATCTCTTTCTCTTTGAGATAAGTTGCTTATCTTGCTTTCAAATTGGGTAAATATATTTTGAGGAGACGAGGTAATTTGAGGAGGAGTAGCAGATTCGATATAAGGTCTTATGGATTGCTGAGGAATCGTATATTTTTCCAATGCACCAGCTACTACAAATACTGATAATCCTATACTCAAGTAGAATATTTTATATAATTTTTCTTTCATCATACTATACTCCTTTTTTAAAGTATACAATCAAAAAATTTTATTTTTGTTGCATTAAATATATTAGTAAGTATAGAAAAAATATATAAAACGTCGAAGGAAATGCGAAGGAAGGCTTAGATTTTATATTCGCATTATGTTGTAGGTGTTACTTGAGAAAATTAACATCTTTATTATTCAGAGACAAACTATACGTTTATCTCTGATTTTTTATCAATATAATCTTGCACGAACTTCCTCACATCAGCATAGACAAAGGAATCCTTATATCCTTCTATTTTCCCTCCGGCAGCGTTGGGGTGTCCCCCGCCGTTTCCTATGTGGGCTGCCATTTGGGAGACATCGAGTTTATTGTTGCTTCTCAGTGAGAAATGGCCTCTGAAATTGACATCCATATAGAAATCGTAATCAGGGTTGTTAACCAGGAAAGTGTTTCCGATGATAGAGGTGTTGCCTACATTGTAACCAAGCAGTCCCTTATATCCTTTATACTCTATAGTAAGACGTGTTTTATCTGTGGAGAGCAGGTCTGTAACATAAAATGCTACAAGGTTATCTTTTGTATTGTTCTCTTTTTGTCTAAAAAAAGTTTTTTTGATCTGGTGCAGATCATCATCGAGTTTGATAGGTGCATCATTTTCTTCTACTCTCTCTTTTGCCGCTTCAATGAGTGAGAGTTTAAAGGACCTGTCCTGCGTAGGGAAAAGAATACGGTTTATCTCTCTGGCTCCGGAGATCATGCCAAGCATTACTTTTCCATATTCAAAAAGTGGCTCATCGCTGAGCCAAATATCTATAGCATTAATGGCGTTAACAATGGTAGCCAAGGTGTTGTTTTTATCAAAATCATAATGTTCCTGCAGCCAGTCATAGGTGATCAGAGTGGCACAGCGTGAAGTGTCGAGTTTGTACCAGGCAAAACGTTCTGCCGCACTGGCACCTGTGGCATGGTGGTCAAGGAGTTGAAGTTTTGCGCCTATTCGCATGGCTTCTTTTTCTATCCAGTTGCCTTCTTTGGTACTCAGGTTAAGATCTGTGATGAGAATGAGAGGCTCCATCTTGTCTCCCAGAACAAACTTGTCCTGTTCGATCTTTTTGACCATCTCTGCGAGACGTGCAGTAACTTCAGGTCCATAGTTGGCATTGTAGCACTCTATCTTGTCAAAGCATTGGGTTGTTAGGTATTGACAGCCATAGCCGTCCAGGTCTATATGTGAGAGGTGGTAAACGTATTGTTGCATGTTCAAGTTGCCTTAGTAAGTGAGATGATTGTATGTTTTATATCGTAGGGTCATGATCGTCTATATGTATGGAAGTTAAATGATATCGCTTAACATTAGATCATTCAGAAAATCATCTATTTTTGTTTGAAAATTTGCCAAAAAAGGAGAGATGGCACAGGTGCCGATAGAACCATTGGGGCAGGAAGCAGAGTAGGAAGTACAGTCAAAAACAGCCGGTGATTTACCTTCTGCAGCAAAAATGATGCTGTTAACAGATATCTCTTCTGCAGGTTTCGCCAAAATAAATCCACCATGTGCACCTTTGCGTGACTCAAGTATGCCCTGCTTTGCAAGACTTTGTAAAATCTTGGCAAGAAAGCTTTTGGGGATGGAGAGTTCAGTGGCTAACTGTTCAGCTCCCAGTGGGTTATCTGACTTACGCAGTACATCCAAAGAGAGGAGAGCATATTCGCTGGCACGTGTGAGTAACATAGTTGAACCTTATAATTAATTAAGACTATTTTACTCTAATTTATATTAAGTGTGCATTATAAGGCACCAATAAGTTTATTGTGATATGATTGCGAACTCAATTTTGAGAATCAAATACCAATCAGGAGGTCATTATGGCTTTAGATCAGGCGAAGAAAGCAGAAATTATTGCTAAATACGCAAGAGGCGAGAACGATACAGGTTCAACAGAAGTACAGGTTGCGCTATTAACAGAGAGAATCTCATACTTGACTGAGCACCTTAAAACAAATAAAAAAGATCACTCTTCAAGACTTGGACTACTTAAACTTGTAGGTCAAAGAAGAAGACTCATGAGATATCTTAAAAATAAAGATCTTGCTAGATGGAATACTATCAAAGCAGACCTTGGAATCAGAAACTAACACTCTTTATTGTTACTTTCCCGCATCTTCGGGTGATGGATTCAGTCAGCTACTGAATGTAGCCTCCTTCACCCAAACACTCAAATCTAAAGAAAAACCAACAAAGCCTTTCATTACTAAATTATTTTTATAAAAAAATCTCACAACTTAAAATGAATCTAATCTATTTACTTGTTACTGCCCAAATCTATAGTTTAGTCATATGGACTAAAGTTTATTTATTTTAAAATATTAAGTACATACTTGACAAACATGCACTCAATGTTGTATAATGCTTTCAAGCATTTAGAAAATTAGGTGCAAACATCATAGAAAAGGAGGTTTGTTCATGAGTCAAGAGAATGAAAATCTTGATGCGTCTCAGAAGGAAGAAGTTGCTCAGGAAGAGCAAGTCGAAACAGAAGAGACAGTTGAGTCTGACCCTTTAGAAGCGGCACTAGCCGAAGCTGCGGAATATAAAGATAAATACTTAAGGGCACATGCTGACTTTGAAAATGCAAAGAAACGTTTAGAGAAAGACAAAATGAACGCTGTAGCTTATGCGAATGAAAGTTTTGCAAAAGATATTTTAACAGTGATCGACTCTTTTGAGAATGCCCTTAGCTCCATTGAAAGTGCGGACAAAGAAAATGCGTCAGAAGTACTTGAGAAGATGCAGGAAGGCGTGAAGCTGACCTACGAGCAGCTCAAAAAAGTGTTGGAGAAGAACAGCATTAAAGAGATAGAGTGTAAAGGCGAGTTCAATCCTGAAGTGCATCAGGCGATCATGCAGGTTGAGAGTGATGATCATAAAACGGATGATATTGTTCAGGTGATGCAGAAGGGGTATACGCTAAAAGACAGAGTATTGCGTCCGGCAATGGTGAGCACCGCTAAGTAAACGTGAACTGCGAAGGCCGAAAAGATAAAACTTGATAAAAAGTGACTCAATGCAACTAAAGTAGCATGGGGATCATCTGGATATCAGGTAGAATTACACAGATAGAACGAAATACAACAACAAAAAGGAAAAATGATGGGTAAAGTATTAGGAATAGATTTAGGAACAACCAACTCTGCGATGGCAGTGTATACGAATGGTGAAGCGGCAATTATTGCCAACAAAGAGGGTAAGAACACGACACCTTCTATCGTGGCATTTACAGACAAAGGTGAAGTCCTTGTCGGTGAATCTGCAAAAAGACAGGCGGTAACGAACCCAGAGAAGACGATCTACTCTATTAAGAGAATTATGGGTCTGATGTGCGAAGAGGAAAAGGCTGATGAAGCAAAAGAGAGGCTTCCATACCATATAATCGACAGAAACGGTGCGTGTGCTATTGAAGTGGCGGGTAAAACCTATACACCACAGGAGATCTCTGCAAAAGTACTCATGAAAATGAAAGAAGATGCAGAAGCATACCTGGGTGAGACTGTAACAGATGCAGTTATTACCGTACCAGCATACTTCAATGATGCTCAGAGAAAAGCGACAAAAGAGGCTGGTACGATTGCAGGTCTTAATGTATTAAGAATCATCAACGAGCCGACATCAGCAGCATTGGCATACGGCCTTGACAAGAAAGAATCAGAGCAGATCGTTGTTTACGATCTTGGTGGTGGTACATTTGATGTTACTGCACTGGAAACAGGTGACGGTGTGGTTGAAGTTCTTGCTACAGGCGGAGATGCCTTCCTTGGAGGAGATGATTTCGATAACAGAGTCATAGATTATGTTGCAAATGAGTTCAAATCTGAAACAGGTATCGACATCAAAGCGGATGTCATGGCACTCCAAAGGGTAAAAGATGCAGCAGAAGCAGCAAAAAAAGAACTTTCAAGTTCTACTGAAACTGAGATAAACCTTCCGTTTATCACAGCAGATGCAAGTGGTCCAAAGCACCTTGTGACAAAAATTACACGAGCGAAGTTCGAATCACTGATCGGTGATCTTGTGGCAAGCACGATCAAAACGATCGAATCAGTACTCAAAGATGCCGGTCTGAGCAAGAACGATGTCAAAGAAGTGGTAATGGTCGGTGGTTCGACAAGAGTACCGCTGGTTCAGGAAGAAGTGAAGAAATTCTTTAACAAAGAGCTTAACAAATCTGTGAATCCGGATGAAGTGGTTGCCCTCGGTGCGGCAATACAGGGTGGTGTATTAGCAGGTGATGTCAAAGATGTACTGCTTCTTGATGTAACACCTTTGAGCCTTGGTATTGAAACACTTGGCGGTGTAATGACAAAGGTCATTGAAAAAGGTACAACTATCCCTGCGAAGAAGTCTCAGATCTTCTCTACAGCGGAAGACAACCAGCCGGCAGTAAGTATTCATGTACTTCAGGGTGAGCGTGAATTTGCCAAAGACAACAAGTCTCTCGGTATGTTCGAGCTTAGAGATATCCCACCTGCACCAAGAGGTGTGCCTCAGATCGAAGTGACCTTTGACATCGATGCAAACGGTATCTTGACTGTTTCAGCAGTTGACAAAGGTACAGGTAAATCTCAGGAGATCAAGATCACCGGTTCGTCAGGACTTTCTGATGAAGAGATTGAAAAAATGGTTCAGGATGCCGAAGCACACAAAGCCGAAGACGAAAAACGTAAAGCGGTCGTAGAAGCGAAGAACCAGGCGGATGCACTGATCCACCAGACAAGAAAAACACTTGATGACCTTGGTGAGAACTTCGATGCAAACGAAAAAGCGAATATCGAAGCGGCAATCACAGACCTTGAGACTGTTCTCAAAGATGACAATGCTACCAAAGAGCAGATCGATGAGAAGGTCAAAGTCTTGACTGAAAAGAGCCATAAACTTGCTGAAGCGGCCTATGCCAAAGAGCAGGGTGGTCAGCAGCCAGGTGCCGAAGCAGGCAAGAAAGCGGACGATGACGATGTCATCGATGCTGAAGTAGAGTAATCTGCGAACAATCAACCAATAATAAAATGGTTCTTACTTCTGTGAGAACCATTTTCTACTTACTTATTTTCTCCCCAATTAATCCATTTTAAGCTATAATATCTTCAATAACTATCTAAGGATGAAACGATGCAAGCCAAACAGTGTAATACATTAGAAGAAGCAAGACAAGAGATAGATAAATTAGATGAAGAGATAGTGAAACTGATCGCAATGCGTAATGATTATATTAAGCAGATCGCACATTTTAAAACGAACATAGATGAAGTGAAAGCTGAAGACAGGATCGCTGAGGTGATCTCAAGAGTAAGAGAACAAGCGATCTCCCTGGACCTCTCCCCAAACCTTATAAACGATCTTTATGTAAGAATGATAGACGGAATGGTAGAGAGTGAAATAGAAGAGTTCAATAATGCGAAGAGTTTCTAGTTAATCCTCTTTTTCATCATTATCAGAGCCTGCAACAGCATGGACAGCACTTCCTGCTACATCTATGGTTGTACTGACCGCTGCACCTGCTATTTTGAACGGGGCAGTTACGACCTGTGTACATCCAGACATTAAAACCAAAGTCATTATTAAAAATATTGTTAATTTTTTCATGGCGGAATTATAGCATATCTTACTAAAAGACAGATCTCTGTGTAGTCCGATACACAAAGAGTGTGCTACAATAATAGGCGAAAAGGATAATAATGAAAATATTATTGCTCGAAGATGATATGATACTGCAGGAGATCATAGAAGAGTTTCTTGTAGAGAATGGGTATACTGTTGAGAGTTATTTTGATGGTGAAAAAGCATTGGATGCCATAAGTGACAGTAGGTATGATATGCTGTTGTTAGATGTGAATGTTCCCAATATAAACGGTTTTGAGATCCTTTCCTATTTGCGGGACATAGGCAATACTACACCGGCAATCTATATTACTTCACTCTCAGGTATAGATGATCTTAAAAAGGGCTTCGACCTTGGTGCAGATGACTATTTGAAAAAACCTTTTGAGCTGGAGGAACTTCAGGCCCGCATAGAACATAGTGTAAAGATACATCGATTACAAGAAGAGATAGAATTTGACGGAATGAAATTCATCCCCAAAGCACATCAGATAGTCCTAGGTGATAAAGTCATAGAAATGAGACAAAAAGAGGCACAGGTTCTGGAATATTTTGTGAAAAATACCGGCAAGATCATCTCTTGTGATGAGATCATAGAGAATGTATGGAATGATGAGCATGTCCCTACGCATGCTACAATCCGTACGTATATCAAGAATCTACGAAAAATGTTCACTAAAGAGTATTTTGACAATATCAAAGGAGAAGGTTATCGTTTTAACATCCTATGAACGTAGATCACTTTTTCGTTTTTTGACGCTTTATCTTACTTCAGTGTTTGTCCTGCTTGCCATTATCGGATATCTTTTCTTTGAAAACAACCGTGCTGCAATGTTGAATGCTATGAAGTTTGAGATGATGTATCAGGCACGTATGCTTTCATCAAAGATCATCATGGAAGCTATGGAAAGCAAAAAGGCATCTCCCAAAGAAGATTTTTTAAAAACTTTGAAGCATTGCCGTTTTCAGGTAGGGTATTATGATAAAAATAAAAAGCCTTACTATACAGAGATAGACAAGGTAGATAGGTTTGATACGGATTTTTTCATACAGGATATGAAATGCTATACTGTCATAAATGATAAAAGTGAGCATTTAGGTGTTCGCTACATTGTACTGAAAGAAAATGAACTCTCCGGAGCATTACAGAAATTACGTATAAAGATCATAGGATACCTGGTATTCTCTTTTCTTCTGATGGGGCTGGTAGGATACTTCCTGGGTAGACTGTTTTTGCATCCTGTCAGAGAGCAGATAGAGTCCTTGGATAAATTCATTTCTGATACGACGCATGAACTTAATACACCTATTTCTGCTATATTGATGACAATACAGTCCCTCAAGGGTGTCGAACCTAAAAAGATGAAGCGTTTGGAAGCCAGTGCCAAACGTCTTAGCGTGATGTACAGTTCACTCACCTATAGACTGGAGGGAAAAGCTGACCCTTCTGAAGTACTGTGCTTTTCAGATATAGTCAAAGAGAGAGTAGGCTATGTTAAAGAGCTGATCGACTCAAAACATTTACATGTAGAACTTGACCTCGATCCAACAGAAGTCTGTATGCCTAAAAGATCGGCGCATCGTCTCATCGACAATTTACTCTCCAATGCCATTAAATACAGTGATGTGAATGACAGCATTACCATAACATTGAAAAAAAATGTTTTACGTGTAAAAGATACGGGTATCGGTATAGATGAAAAGGTACAGGAAGATATTTTTAAGCGTTATCATCGTGCAAATGATGAACGCGGAGGATTTGGGATCGGGTTGAATATCGTACTTTCCATATGTAAGAAATACAAAATAAAACTGGAATTAGAATCCAAAAAAGGGGAAGGAAGTACTTTTATACTCACATTCCCCAAAGTGAAAAAATAAACCTATTCTACACTGTCCATTAAAATGCCAATTTTAAAAAATATTTGTCTGTAACATGGGTTGCATCACTATCTTTTTTCTAAGATCTTCACTATCCCGTCAAAATCTTTCTCATGCCCAAAACAGCTGTTGGAGTTGCAGAGCGTATAGCCATCGTTGGTATCTCCTTTGATCAAAGCAAAAGGGTATGGTAGTTTGTCTACATCGGTGATGTGGAGTTTTAACTTTGTTTCTTTGGCTTTGATGATGATGTCATCTTTGAGGTAGCGAATGACCATTTTGCTCATCTTTGGTGTAGAGATAGGTTGACGCATCACATCGTAAGAGTAGATCTCCAGGGTTTTAAAGACAAATTTTTTATAGACAATGTCCACTAAGGAGCTGATGGAATAGAGGACTGAAAGGATGGTTGAAACAGAAGAAGGGTAGGAGCTGTCATAAATGTCGGCATTGGTCTCGAATTCACCTCTGCTGAATTTCCATTTTCCGTGTTCATAGTACTTCTCTATAGCACTGTTCACCAGTTTTTGGGCAGTGATAAGGTAAGTCTCATCCAGAGTACTCTCATACGCTTCTATAAGTGCTTCAGCCAAATAGGCATAATCTTCCAGAAATGCCTGGATCTTCGGCTCTTTCCCTATAAGGGTCGAGTGGAAGAGTTGGGCGTTAATATACATGGTTTCAAGTAGTCTGTCGAGGGACTTCATTGCAGGTTTAAGAAAACGGCTGTCTACACGGCTTGCTCTAAAAAGTGCTGTGATCATCATAGCATTCCATGAGACGATCACTTTTTTGTCAATGAAGGGGTAAGTGCGTTTTTCTCTGCGTTTTTTTAGAGCTTTTAGGGCTTCTTGGTAGTAAGGAATATCTATGGACTTTGGATCATCTACCCGTACAATGTTCTTGCCTTCAAAGTTCCCTTCTTTGGTAATGTGCAGGGCTTGGGCCAATTGTTTGTGGGCTTTGTTCGGGATACCTGCTTTTTCAAAGGATCGCAGGGCTTTGTCATAACTGTAGACAAAATATTTCCCCTCTTCCCCTTCCGTATCGGCATCAGAGGCAGAGTAAAAAAGCCTCTCCTCGCTCATCTTTGCCAGCATGAAGTCCAAAGTTTCAAAAGCAACATCTTTATAGAAATCATTATGTGTAACATGGTACGCTTTGATGTAAACACTGCTTAGCAGAGCATTGTCATAAGTCATCTTCTCAAAATGCGGTACCAGCCATTCATTATCGGTAGAGTAACGGCAGAATCCTCCGTCAATCAGGTCACGAAGTCCGCCTTTAGCCATAGAAGAGAGCGAGAAGAGTGCCATATTGAGTGTCTCTTTGTCACCTGTAAGTTTGTAGACATCCAACAATAGGTCCAAGGTTGAGGCTTGAGGGAATTTTGGTGCTTTATTGAACCCTCCATTTTGTGGGTCAAAAAGTTGTTTTGCCTGCTCTGTGACCCTGCCGATGACACTGTTATCCAGTTTGGTCGCCTGAATTTTATCTTCTTTGGGATTGAGGTGGCGTAGAATTTTGTCTGCTTCCTCCACCAGTGTATTTTTTTCATTTTTGTATTTATCGGCAATAACTTCCAAAAGTGAACCAAAACTCATCATGCCGTATTTGGGTTCATCAGGTATGTAGGTAGCAGAGTAGAACGGCTTAAGATCTTCAGTCAGAAAAATGGAAGTAGGCCAGCCTCCCGGACGGCCGTTCATGAGTTGATAGACATCCTGGAAATGTTTGTCTATGTCGGGACGTTCCTCTCTGTCTACTTTAATAGAGATGAAATATTTATTTAAAAGTTTTGCTGTTTTTTCATCTTCAAAGGATTCATGCTCCATCACATGGCACCAGTGACAGGAGCTGTAACCGATGGAAAGAAAAATAGGTTTATGTTCTTTTTGGGCTTTTTGAAATGCTTTTTCGCCCCAGGGGTACCAGTCTACCGGATTGTCTGCATGTTGTTGCAGGTAAGGAGAGTGTTCGTTTTTGAGATGGTTGGACATTGTTTGACCTTGTTTTTGCTTTTGAAAGTTTAGGGACACCTATTGCTAGTGGGACCCTTAGGTTAATATTCGGTTGACTATAATGCGTTATAGTTTCAGGAATTAACACTGTTTTTACAATTTTATTGCACAATACTTACGGTTGCTCCACAACCTGTACACGCATATCATAATATAATTGTATAAAATTTCAAAGAGAGAAGAGGAAAAATGGGAAATATTTTCAGAATGTTACTTTTAGCAAGTCTGGTTTTGGGGACATTTGCTTTCGCAGGATTTGATTCTGCACTGAAAAAACAGAAGTTTTTATCACCGGAAGTTGCGTTTCAGGTAAAGGCAGTTAAAAAAAATGATCTTATAGAGACAAAGATCATCATGGCGGATAAAATACACATTTATGATGATTCACTGCACTACAGGATCATCTCTCCCTCTACTCTGGAACTTGCAGTTAAAAAACCCAAAGCACTTGAACTTGATGGCGATAAAGTCTATGCAAAAGAACTAAAAGTCACTATTCCTGTAAAAGAGATAACATCCAAAGTCAAAGGTGACTATACACTGGAGATAGAATTTCAGGGCTGTTCAGATGCAGGTATCTGCTACCAGCCCATTAAAAAATCTTTTAACTTTAAAGGTGCAGAACCTGGACTGTTCGACAAAATATCTTCATTGACAAAAGAGGGTAATACAGCAAAGATAGCCGACGTTTTAGGAAATGAAAGCTCATTTTTTATTATTATCCTCTTCTTTGTTTTTGGTCTCTTGTTGGCACTTACGCCTTGTGTTTTTCCCATGATTCCCATTCTCTCTTCGATCATCGTTTCTCAATCCGGTGATGAAAAACCAAGTGTGGCAAAAGCTTTCTTTACCTCGTTGGTCTATGTCGTTTCTATGGCACTGACCTATACTGTAGTGGGTATTGCAGCAGGATTGCTTGGTGCAGATATTCAGACAGCGATGCAAAATCCCTGGGTGCTTACGATCTTTGCAGCAATGTTCGTAGCTCTTGCTTTCTCTCTTTTTGGTTACTATGAAATAGGACTTCCGGCATCCTGGCAGTCAAAAATATCTGCCGCAAGTGATGAAGCGGGACAGAAAGGCGGTATTGTAGGTACCGCTGTTATGGGGCTTCTCTCAGCACTTATTGTTGGGCCGTGTGTGGCACCGCCGTTGGGTGGAGCAGTGTTGTTCATATCACATACAGGCGATGCACTGCTTGGCGGTGTGGCGCTTTTTGTGATGAGCATGGGTATGGGTGTACCACTCCTGCTTGTAGGTATCGGTGCAGGGAAGTTCATGCCCAAACCCGGCGGTTGGATGACAGCAGTATCACAGGTCTTTGGTGTGATGATGCTCGGACTTGCCATTTTCATGTTAGGGCGTATCTTGCCTGATAATATCACGATGATACTCTGGGCATTGCTCTTCATCGGTTCGGCTCTGTACATGGGTATCTTTGAAAGTAAAGAAGGTGAAGGGATGATGAAGCTCTTTAAACTCTTGGCAATGGTTTTCTTACTCTATGGTGCCTCTCTTTTCATCGGCGCATTAAGTGGAGCGAACTCCATTTTAAACCCGTTTGAGAAGTTTATTTCAGGGGGTAAAGGAACCGTTGAAGCCAAAGCTGATAAAAATGGGCATTTGGGTTACTCAGTAGCACGCCTCATGAAAGAGGTGAAAGCCTCTTCCAAGCCAGTCGTGGTGGACTTCGGTAAAGACTCCTGCACTGCCTGTGCAGAGTTGGACCATATTACTTTCCCGGACCCGAAAGTTAAAAAGCAGTTGAAGAAATTTACGTTTATACAAGTAGACCTTACTGCCAACAGTGAAGAGGACAAAGCACTGCTTAAAAAGTTTGAACTCTTTGGTACACCGAATATTATCTTTTTTGATAAAGAGCATAATTATTTGCCCGAGAAAAGCTTGACCGGTTTTATAGAACCAGAAGCATTTGCCAAGCATTTGGAGAGTGTGTTAAAGTAAGTTTGAGCTCTCACAGGGAAGATCTTTTTTAGCGCACTCTAGCATAATCTTTATATCTCTCAAAAAGAACTTTTAGTTTTGGCGCTATGTGTACCTGACAAAAAGGTTTGCATGGATCTTTGTGATAGTAGTTGAGGTACTTCTCTTTATTTTTGGTGAAACTGCCAAAAGGGTAGACCCGTGTGACAAGCGGTTTTTTAAAAAGTTTCTGTTTTTTCTGAAGGATCTCTTCAGCCTCTTTTTGCTGATGCTCATCAAACACATAAACTGCCGAGCGGTACTTATCCCTGAATACGTGGCTTGAGGTGGCATTGTGGGTGTAGAGATGAATCTCAATGAGAGTGTCCAGGGAGATGACTTTTGGGTCAAATGTGACAATGACCGCCTCACTTGGAGTCTGTGCTTCATAGAGCCTTGAAGCGATCCACCCTTGCTCGACCAGGCTAACCCCTCTGAGCGAAGCAAAGACCGCTTCGGTACACCAGTGACAGCCACCGCCAAAACCTACTTTTTGCATTATTTTTTTATCTTATCTCTTGGGACGAATTCCAAAACAGTAGCATTAATACAAAAACGCTGTCTTCCGCCAGGTGCATCGTTAAATACATGACCCAAGTGTGCGCCTGATTTTTTGGCGATGACCTCGACTCTATGCATACCAAAAGAGTTATCCTCTTTTTGAATCGTCGCTCCCTCTACAGCTTTAAAGAAGCTAAGCCATCCTGAACCGGAGTTAAATCTATCACGCGTGTCAAAGAGGATGTCGCCCGAGACCTTGTCTCTAAAGACACCGTCTCCGGTGTGCTTGAACTCTTCGTACTTTTTGCAGAAACGTCCATCAGTTTTTTGATGAAAGGCAACATCATATCCCTCACTGTTTTTTCCTAGTTTAAAAGCTCCGACAGCTTTATAAAAAGATTTTTCGTCCATATATCCAGTATAGGCTTCTACCTCTTTACCATCTTCTATGAAAATGATGGTAGGGGTACCCTCTATTTTGGTCTTTAGTTTAAAGCCTTTGAGTGCATCCTGATGAGCGGTTATTAGTGGAATGGTACCGTTATAGTGGTCAGTAACATTCTTCTTGAACTTTTCACAAAACCTGCAATGTTCTGCTTCGATGACAACGATCTCCTTACCGTCAAGCGGTGCTATGGTAGCGGTGGTTATCTTTTGGTTTTTATCAAACTTTACCCCTGTTGCATGGTTGGGACAGTAACCGAACGGATTTTTTTTCAGATAATTTTGATGGTAGGCTTCCGCAGGGTAGAACTTCTTAAGCGGTTTGATCTCCGTAGTGATCTTGCCAAAGCCTGCTTTGCTCAAAAGCTTCTGATACACTCTTTTGGTACTGAGCGCGATCTGCATTTGTTCCGGGGTAGTATAGTAGATGGCACTGCGATAGTTGTTGCCTATGTCGTTTCCCTGCCGGTTGCCCTGTGTGGGGTCATGCATCTCCCAGAATGACTTGATGAGCACTTCTGTTGAGACCTTGTTCTCATCATAGACCACTTCGACCGATTCTGCATGGTTGATCACCCCTTTGGGTGCATGTCTGTTCATAAGAACACGCTCATAAGTGGGGTTGTCGTAGTCTCCTCCGGCATACCCTGAAGTGGCTTTACGTACACCATCTATCTGTTCAAAGTGCTTCTCCACACCCCAGAAACATCCGGCAGAAAAGACAATGGTCTGGGTTTTGGCTATGAGCATGATACCAAGCCCTAAAAGTAAGAGTATAGTTTTCATTGTTATTTCCTTTCTTCTTGATGAAATAATCCGGGTTAAAATGACAGTGTAGCAGAATCTTTGTGTAGTTATGTGTAACAGATACGTGGGAAGTATGTGAGTTTATGGTGTTTTTAGGATATAATCACAACATATTATCGTGAGCACATCATGAAACACTCAAAAGAACGGAATTACACATGTCAGAAAAAAAAATCCAAAACGAACAAATCGAAATAGGCAAGGTTAATACCCTCAAGATAGAGCGTGATACCGACTTTGGGTATTATCTTGCTGCTAAAGATTATGAAGAGGTACTGCTCCCGAATGTCTACATTATGGAAGATGAGATGCCTATGGGGTCACTTTTGGATGTCTTTGTCTATACGGATTCTGAAGACCGTCCTGTAGCTACGACCAAAATGCCTTATGCAAAGTTGGGGGAGTATGGTTACTTTACAGTAGTAGATTACAAGCAATATGGCACCTTTGTGAATTGGGGGCTTCCCAAAGACTTATTTGTACCTTTGTCTCAACAAAAAGAGCATTTCAATATCGGTAAAAAGTATCTTTTGCGTGTCTGCCTGGATGAACAGACCGGACGGCTCTACGGCACACAAAAGATAGGTAAATATTTCAATAGAGAGATGAAAGGACTGCATCAGAATAAAGTGATGGATGCGATCGTCCTTGCCAAAACACCGTTAGGCTATAAAGTTATTGCCGATAACCAGTATGAGGGGATGCTCTTTAGTAATGAGATATTTGAGCCCGTGAAAGTAGGGGAGCGAAAAAAAGTCTATATTAAAACCGTCAGGAAAGACGGAAAACTTGATCTCTCTTTACAGCCTATTGGACTTAAAGCAAAGGTGGGAGAGGCAAAAGACACCATAATGCAGCTATTAAAAGAGGCTGATGGAGAGTTGCCATTTACATACAAGAGTAATGCTGATGAGATCAAAAAAGTCTTTGGCATGAGTAAGAAGAATTTTAAACGTACTTTGACTGAATTAATAGAGAAAAAGCAGATTGAACTACTTGAGGGTTCCATAAAACTTTTATGATATACTACTCTTATCTTAAAATAGGAGAAAGATATGGATTTAATGGATCTTTTAAAAGTTGGCGGTTCGCTCATTCAGGGTAACAGCGATGATGCAACCACAGGTTTGGATGTAGGTGATATTGCCAATGCACTGGGTAGCCTGCTTGGTAACAATGAAGGCGGGCTTGATCTTGGCTCACTTGTAGGTGGATTGTCACAAAACGGTTTGGGTGAGATCGTAGGTTCCTGGTTGGGTTCGGGTGAAAACAAGTCGATCTCTTTGGATCAGGTGAAAGACCTTTTGGGATCAGATAAAATTTCTGCATTTGCTTCACAGTTAGGCTTGAGTGAAGAAAGTGCGGCAGGCGCGTTGGCAGATGCTTTGCCACAGGTTGTGGATCAGGCAACATCGGGTGAGAACTCTATGGTTGAAGAGATGCTTGCCAAAGTAGGCGGAGGGGAAGGTGCTATGAATATGCTTGGAAAGATGTTCGGATAGTATAGCCTTTATACCGCATGTTCCATATATCCCAAAAGGGTGAAAGAACTTAGGATTTTGGAAATGGAGACCTTGGTCCCCACCCTATCATAGAGCTTAAATGATTGATTTTTTATACATTCAAGCTTTTTTGGAAGACTAAAGTCATCACTTCCGAACTTCTTTTACATTCTTTTCCTCAATGGAGCAGCCAACATAATAAAAAAATTTCTCAGTGTACAGTATCGTTATGCATTAAATATATGTTTCATAGCCATTCCCATGATGTCATCTATCATAGAGCCGTCATTATCCTGATCTATCATCCCTGTTATCATACTTTCTAAGCCACCGGACTGAGCTTGCGGTTGACGTTGGTATTCATTGATGCTGGGCGCGGCTTTTTTTGTAAGAGCCCCTATGATCAATGGTGCAAGCATAGGAAGCATCTTTTTGATGATGCTTGCACTCATTCCGGTTTCCTGCTCTACATGTTTTGCAACTTTTCTTGAGTTTTCTTTTGAACCGGTCAATTCCCCTAAAATGTCGTTTCCGATATTGGTAAGGTCATCTCTTTGCATGGTTTCTTCAGGCTTATCAAGCATTTCTGAGAATTGTGAATTCCCTATTTGTTCAAGAAGCCCTCCCGAATCTTGATCACTTTGCAGATTTTTTTTTGCAGAACCCATTAAGATGGGTGCAAGTTTGCCAATGACAGAGTCGGCATCCCCAATATCAATACCTACTTGTTTTGCAATGCTCCCTGCAATTTGAGGGTTGTTTATGATCATATCTATTAATCCAGCCATTATTTCTCCTTTTGACAGTATCTAAAGTTATTATAACAGAATAATTGTGTAAGAATTGTATGTCAATATGACATCTTTTATTGTGTTTGTTGTCAAATTTGATACAATTATCAGAATTAATCATAAGGACTATCTGTTGAGATATTTTTTACTTTTTCTCCTCCCTTTATATCTTGTTGCAAAACCTTTCAAGGTGGCTACGTACAATGTTGAGAACCTTTTTGATGCAACGTATCAGGGCAGTGAGTATGAAGAGTATATTCCGGGCAAGCATAACTGGAATCAAAGAATGATGGAGATCAAACTCAATCATATTGCAGAGGTGATCTGTGATCTTGATGCAGATATTCTGGGGCTTCAGGAGATCGAGAACGAGAGCGTATTTGAACGACTTAAAAAGCGACTCAAAAGAGTAGGATGTGCATATCACTACAGTGCGATCACACATAAAAGAGGTGCACCAATCCAAGTGGCAATGTTTTCAAGGTTTCCTGTGGCAAAGCAAAAAGAGTTGCAGGTAAGCATTTCACCGCTTGTACGCAATATTTTAGAGGTTGAAGTTTATGCGGATGGAAATCCTTTGACTGTTTTTGTAAACCATTGGAAATCCAAAGGCAGAAAAGGTGTAGAGAGTAAACGCATCAGATATGCTAAAACACTGCAAAAAAGAATAGACAGTCTGCCTCGCAATAAAGAGTATATTATTTTAGGTGATCTCAATAGTAACTACAATGTGCATCTGACATTGGATAAAAAGATCGATGACAGCCATGGAATAACAGCATTGGGAGATGTTCTGCATACAACCGTAGATAATAAACTTGTGCAGGAAAATCAGATGCCAAAAGCCAAAAGAGGGATACATTATAATACATGGCAGGAGTTGCCTTTTAACCAACGGTGGAGTCATAAGTTTTACGGTAACAGAAGTACGCTGGATCATATTTTGCTGCCATCCAATATGTTTGACGGCAGAGGGATAGATTATGTCAATGACAGTTTTGGGGTTTATAAAGCAGATTACCTTTTTACAAAAAGAGGTTACATCAACAGTTGGAAATACAAACATGGCAAACATAGGGCAAAGGGGTATTCCGATCATCTGCCTGTTTTTGCTCTTTTTGATACACAACCGTATAAGACAGACAAGTCAAAAGAGATCTCAAATCAAGCAGTAATTAAACCTATAGAGTATCTCTATACTTTAAAGCGTTTGAAGCATCCGGTAAAATTGGAAAATGCTGTAGTTGTTTTGAAGCGGGGTAATCATGCCATAGTCAAGCAGACTCCGCTTGGACGTGGTATTTTTCTGTTTGGTTGTGCAAAAGGTTTGAAAGAGGGTAAGAAATATGATCTCTTGGTGCAAAGTATCCACACCTATAAAGGATTGAAAGAGGTAACAGATATTGTGAAGTTCAAAGAAAAAGGCGGTGCCTCTTTAGGTGATTTTTATCAACGACCCAAAAAGATGAGACAGAATGAGATAATTAGAGATATTGAAGGTACCTACAGGGGTCGCTATCTTTTTACAAATGGTATAAAAATTCCCATCCATTTTAAAAATAAGCACTTTACTCCATCAAACGGTTCAAAGCTAAAGATACACTATGCACATCTAGGATATTATAAGAAATTACAGCTAGTGATCTACAGCAAAAAAGATTTTGAGATAATGGAGAGATAAAGATGGCATATTATACATGGATATTGGCATTTCATGTCATGAGTTTTGTAAGTTGGATGGCGATGCTGTTCTATCTGCCGAGACTTTTTATTTACCACAGAGAGCATGCGGACAATAAAGCTTTTGGTGATGTAGTGAAGATACAGGAGTATAAGTTATATACCTACATAGGTGTTCCTGCAATGTGGGCCACCATACTTTCTGGAACACTGATGCTCTATTTGAACCCTGGCATTTTTCAAAGTGGGGGATGGATGCATGCAAAACTTTTCTTTTTAGCTATTTTGATCGCTTATAGTTTTTCACTCAACGCAATACGCAAAAAGCTCATTGTTGATCCATATTACAAAAGTGGAAAATATTTTAGGATTTATAATGAAGTTCCGACACTGTTAATGATATTTATAGTGATCATGGTGGTTGTGAAACCATTTTAATCAGAAGGTTCTATACAACTAAATAATTTTATGTTATAATCTTTTATCTTAATCATATAAGGACTTAAATATGGAACTACCAGCTATTAAATTACCACAGATCGAACTGCCTTTTGATGTGCCTCTGCTATTGCACCCACCGATAGATCATTTTCTCATTGCTCTGCCTGTGGTTATCCTTTTGCTTGAACTTGCCAATCTTATAGTAAAAAAGAAAGCCATTGGAGTGACTTCTTTCTTTTTGCTTCTACTGACTGTAGTGGCAGCCATTGCAGCATACATTACAGGAAGCACGGACGGGAAAGAGGCTTTTCCTTTGCTGAGTGAAGCAGCACAGGGAGAGCTTAAAGCACACAAGCTTTTGGGTACCTATCTTATGTTCGCATCAATGGTGGTACTTGTATTTAAAATACTCTCTTCAATGATGCAGAAAGGTTTAATGAAAGCGCTGTATCTGCTTGTGCTTATACTGTTTGTCGCTGGGATACTCAAACAGGGAAAAGAGGGAGGAGAGCTTGTCTATGAGCATGGTGTAAATGTTCAGAAAGTACAGGAACTCGATAGCGACCTTGACGACCTTAAAGAAGAGTTGGAAGAATTACAGGAAGAGAGTAAAAAGGCAGCTCCGGCAGCAAAAGCTGTAGAAGAAGTAAAAGAAAAGGCAGCCGAAGTACAGCAAAAAGTAGAAGAAAAAGCAACTGATATGAAACAAAAAGCCGAGGAGAAGGCAACTGAGGCAAAAGAAAAAGCTGCCAATGTTGTTGAAACAGTAAAAGATGCAGCAACCCAGCTGAAAGAAAAAGTGGAAGAAAAAGCGGCTGATATCAAAGAAAAAACCCAATCAGCTATTGAAGTGGTTCCTACAGAGACAACAAAACCCGAGATCGCTACCCATTAAAAGCATATGGTTTTTATGACCCTCCATCTCCGGAAGGGTCGTACTCGGGTTCATACCTCTCTTCATTCACAGTTGTTTTAACAGTTGCAAGATATTTTGCCATGGCTATGGTCTGATTTGCATCCAGCGCTTTGGCAAAAGAGATCATGACCGAACCAAAAGCTGTACGTGTTTTTCCCTGCTGTAGATCTTTTAGCCGTTTTAAAAGTACTGCCTCTTTTTGCCCCTGGAGCCTGGGAGCGGTACCCATACCTTCAGCATACATGCCATGACAAGAGTTGCAGGCATTTTTAAGATAAAGCGATTCCGCATCTGTTGAACTATAAAGTACAAATGGCAGCGAAGACAAAATTAATAGTTTCTTTATCATCTGATATCCTACTCTAATGTAATAAAAATATATTTTAACACAAAACTGTATCATTTTATTGATTATATTAATAAACTCTGTTATATAATAAAAAATACTTTAACTGAAAAAGCCAAACTTATCGTGAGATAAGGACGGAAAGTCATGGGACTTTGAACAAGTTCGCCAGACTGCCAATAGAGTCTACAGAAATCACTACTTCTCTATCTCGAATTTTTCAAAAGTGTACATTTTATTTACTACAATCGGAGAAAACACATGAGACAACTACGCAATTTAATTTTAAGTCTGTTTATTTTAATAGAAGGTGTATCAGCCTTTGAGATCGATCCTTTTCCTGAAGGTGCACCACTGTTAGAGATATTCAGTACAAACTGTCTGCAGATGACACAAAGTCAACAGATGCTGAAAGCCTATGTAATGATAGGGCTCAAAAGTAATTTTCAGGATCCCAAGAAGGATCTGGATAAAGCAATTGTTGATTATGACAAGCGTGTGTATCAGGTAAAAGCCTATTTCGATGATAAATTAGGATCGAATACGGGTGGGAAAAAGGCATTTGAGGAAGCGTTAGCGTTATGGAAAGAAAGTAAAGCAATGCTTCTTTTGCCTCCTACAAAAGAGAATGCGCTGAAGATAAAAAAGAATTTTCTGGTAATGATCAATAAGCTATTGGCCGGAACGAAACCTTTGGCAACGCCAGATCTTGAACTTATATCTTTAACAGGTAAACTTTGTAGAAAACCACTGGAAGTAACCATTGATTATTTGATGAGAATATGGGGTGTGAAGTTGGAGAATTATGATGAAGATGTGCAGAATATCATTTCGAATTATCATAAGAATCTTAAAACACTTTCAGCGAATAAACTCAACAATGATGAGAGCCTAAAATTATTGAAAAAAGCCAAAAGAGAATTTACTTTTTTTGAATTCATGTATAATTCTAAGTCAAGATTCATACCGTCTCTGCTCTCTAAAAAAGCGGACGATAATTTTATTATTATCCGTCAGATCAAAAAAGTTTTTAAAAAACAGGCCAAATGATCTTTATTTGACATTTTTTGACAATTTTTGACAATTTTTGTTTATACTTCCACTATGGTTGATCTAGAGTCGTGAGGCAATAAATAATCCTCTTCATTTATGAATTAGCCAGATTTTAAGAGTACTGTTTCTGATAAGATGTAACAAAGTCAGGAAGCAGTATAATTAAAATACCAAATACGTACTATCTTAATTGAAAAAGCCAAACTCATCGTGAGGTGAGGACGGAAAGTCGTGGGTCTCCAGCAGATCGCCAGACCGCCATAAGAGTTAGTGGACAATTGCTTCTGCTTTTTCCTTGCACCTTTTTCAAAAATTTATGATTGTTACTGTAATACCTAAAAAAGGAGTTTAATATGTCCCTAAATTTAAAATGGGCAAGAGTCTTCCTGCTGCCGGCGCTTTGTATGAGTTTTGTTTCTGCAATAGAGATACAAAATCTTTCAGTTGCTGTGGATGTAGCAGGTAAACAAAGAATGTTCACGCAGCGTATGTTGAAAGATTATGCGATGATAGGATTGAGAAACAATTTTGGGAATCCGAAAGAGGATCTTACAAAGATCATGGAAGCATTTGAAGATCACTTGGATTCACTTATACGTTTTAATTCTGACAAAGCAACAGAAGAGAGTTTAAAGAAAGTAAAAGTATTGTGGTCTCCTCTCAAGCTGGCACTGAATGAACCGCCAAGCAAAGAGAAAGCGGGAAAGATGCAGGAGGATCTGGAGGCATTGCTAAAGCAGTCCAATGAGGCTGTTGGACTCTTTACAAAGCAGACAGGAAAAGTTTCGGGAGAGATCATTAATATCTCCGGACGTCAGCGAATGCTTTCTCAAAGAATGGCAAGCCTTTATATGCTTAAGGTATGGGGAGTGGATGATCCTCAGTTCAAAGAGAAGATGAATAAATCGATGGAACTATTCAAAAACTCCCTGGATAAGTTAATGAAATCGGATATGAGCACTCCTGAGATAATGGCTTTGTTGCAAAATGCTAAAAAATCTTTTATGTTCTTCGAGATCATGAACAAGTCAAGCTCAAAGTTCATTCCCGCACTTATTTACAAGAAGTCCAATGAAATATTAAAAGACATGAATACTGCTACAGGCCTTTATGCAGCACAAGAGAAAAAATAAAAGGTACAAAGTCAACGATGGGAAGGTCAAATTCAAAATTAGTACCGGCATTGATCTATAAGAAATCAAATGACATTCTTGAAAGTATGAACAATGTAACGCAAAAGTATGTTGCTTTAGAGACAAAATAAAAGGAGACAAGATGAAAAACAGAATAATTAAAAAACTAAGTATGGCCATAGTGGCCATAGTGGCATTGAGCGGATATGGTATGGCTGAAAACACGCCAGCATCCTCAAATCCAACGGTAGTGTCCGATACGGTTAAATTGATCGATATCGCAGGTAGACAGAGAATGCTTTCTCAGAGAATAGCAAAAGATTACCTTTATGCAGGGAAAAAGATCGCATCGGCCAAAGCGAATAAACAGCTTAAAAAGTCATTGGACGAGTTGCTGAATGCACATAAGTTGCTTGTTGAGTCTATTAATGACCCGGAGATCAAAAACCTTCTTGCATTTGTTGAGATGAGTAGTGAGGATTTTAAGGCAACAGCAAATGAACCCTTTAATCTGGACAATGCACAACTTGTTCTGGATCTAAGTGAATCTATGTTGGAGGGGAGTCAATATGTAGTCGATTCACTCAAAGAGAAAGTGAAGGTCAATGAATCCAAGATCGTTGGAAGATCTGGGAAACAGCGTATGCTTGCACAGCGTATTGCAAAATATTATATTGCATATCAGGCAGGGATCAAAGACAAAAATACCGTTGATCAGATGAAAGCTGCCGTTAAGGCATTCAGTGAATCTCATGATATATTGATGAAGAATACAGTGAACACACCGGAGATCAATCGTAAACTCAATGAAATAGACAGATTGTGGAAGATCGTCTATAAGTTCTACTTGAACATTGAAAAAGGCGGATTGCCTTTGATCGTTTTCAATACAACGGATAATATTACAAAAAAGATGAATGAGATAACCAAGCTTTACGTGGAGCTCTATAAATAAGGATAGATTATGAAGAAAATATTTTATATATTTTTTCTAATGCTTGGAGTGACACTCTTCAGTGAAGCTGCGACCAGAGGAGATGTAAAGGTGATCGAATCTTCCGAAGATATTCGATATCTTAGTCAGAAGATCGTGAAGGATTACCTCTTTTTATATAGTAATCCAAAAAAAAGAGAAGTAAAAAGCGAATTGCATGCTTCCTTGGAAAAATTAAGTGATGATCTTAGAGTGATCGTTATGACAACCAAGGATAGCGATACAAAAGATATTCTTGAATTTCTTGCTTACAGTAAAGATCAGATCAAAGAATTATTTGATCAAAAAGCAGATAAAGAGAATGCAGCATTGATGCTTGACTACAGCGAGACGCTTCTTGAAGGTGCAGATTCTATTGCCAGAGCACATTTGTATACTTTTTCGGATGAAGAGAAGATGCTGATGGTAACTAAAGAGATAGAGTATCTTTTAGAGAGGATCACCAAATATTATATGGCATTTAATGTCGGATTCGAAACCCATACCAATAAAAAACAGATGGAAGAAGCTATCGGAAAGCTTGAGGAGAACATGGAAAAGATCAATGCATACAGTTATCCTTACGAAATGCAAAAAGAGCAAGAGAATATAAATAGATTCTGGAAAACAAACAAACACTTTTTTCAAAAAACAGAGACATTGTTCATTCCTAATCTTTTATTGGCATCTATAGATTATTTGGAAGATCATGTTGCCAATATAGCACTCTATCATAGTAAAAACCAATAAGAAGGCATCGCATGAAGATCATAAACAATAAAAACATACTTGCACTGCTTATTGCATTGGTTCTGGCTGTACTTACGGTACTCTCCTACTATACCTATATTTCCTATATGGAGTATAAGCATACAGGAGACAGTGCAAAAAGTACCCTTTTTGTAAAAAAACTCAATGATATTCTTGACACTGTAGATGAAGAGAGATCACTCAGTGCTATCTATATGGGAACAAGGGGAAAAAGCGAGTTTAAAGAGATAAAAAAAACAAGAGCAAAGGTTGATAGCTTGATGAAGGAGACAGAATCCTTCATTCAGTCCAATAAAGAATTTAGTTCCCATAAGAAAAGAATAGCGTTCATTGCAGAGAATTTGAAATATGTACGTACAAGAGTAGATACATTAAGTTCAGACTATAAAAATATTTTCTTTGACAATTATCAGGATAAGGCAGTAAAACCACTTATCGGGACTATGAGAATGTTGGCTGCGAATAGTGCATCAACTCAGATCAAAAATAATATATCTGCCTATACGGACATTGCGGACTTAAAAGCCAATAGCGCATTGGAAAGAGCGTTTATTTCTTTTATTCTGAGCAGATCTGAGAAAATGAGTGATCAAGACCTCCAGCTGTGGGATGGGATTGTGGGAAATGAGATCTTACCGTCCTTTGAGATGATCCAAAACAAGATACTTGTTTCTAAACTTACTAATGCTCTCAACCCCAAGGCATTTACCGAGATAGGAAAAAATGAAAGAGTACAGATCCTCTATGGATCACTGAGTGGCACTTATCCTGTTACGACAACGCTATGGTTCAATACACTTAAGACAAAAATAAAAAATACTGAATTGCCACAGAATATACTTTTTACAACCATACAGAAATATGTGCAAAACAATATAAAGCAAACCAGAGATGTTATGATTCAATATGCGATTGCAGCATTGATATTTCTGCTGCTTCTTTTTGTATTGCTTGTGATCTATCGTAATATCAATAAAGACAAACGTCTTTTTGAAGATACGTTAAAAAATATTGAGACAGTACTAAGCCCGGAACAGCAAAATGAACTCAAGGAGATCATTGAACGTAGAGATACAAGAGAGATATATGGATTTTTGGTACAAACCATAAAAGAAGCCAATCAGGCAAAAGACCTGTTTTTGGCAAATATGTCTCATGAGATCCGTACACCGCTTAATGGTATAGTCGGTTTTACCCAATTGCTTAAATCAACAGATGTCACAGCTGAACAGGAAGAGTTTATTACGGTAATAGAGCACAGTTCTGACAATTTGTTAACGATCGTCAATGATATTTTGGACCTTTCCAAGATCAAAGCAGATAAGATCGAACTGGAAAGTATTCCATTTGATCCTATTGAGAAGTTTGAATCGGCGATCGAGTCCTATGGTGCAAGAGCAGCGGAGAAAGATATTGAATTGGGTGTCTATGTGGACCCTACACTTCCTGCTACACTTATGGGGGACCCAACTAAAATATCCCAGATCCTGGTGAACCTTGTCAGTAATGCGATCAAATTTACAAGCCTGACAGGGAATGTGGATGTTTCCATTCAAAAAGTTGCGCAGACCGATGAAGATGTCAGTGTCAGATTTGCAGTATCTGATACAGGTATCGGTATTACCGAAGAGCAAAGAAAAGTCATATTTGATGCTTTTGCGCAGGCAGACGTTTCTACGAGCAGAAAATTTGGAGGAACCGGTCTGGGCTTGGCTATTTCAGGTAAATTGGTTTCTTTCATGGGCGGTACCCTGGACATAGAGAGCAAAGAAAATGAAGGTTCAACTTTCTTCTTTACATTGAATTTGAAGAAAGCAGAACAGGATCTGGCAAGAGAGAAGCCAAATATGAGTGGTGTTCATGTGGGATATATGGTTCCTAGCAAGGATATTGCACGGGCGATGAATGAAAACCTGAAAGTTTATGTTGAATATACGGGTGCAGAGTTTACCGTTTATGAGGGTGAAGAACTGCTCAAAATGGAAAAATCCCTTTTACCGGATATCCTGTTTATCAATCATAGATACTGTAAAAGAGGCGATGAACTTGAACAATATGTGAAGCTTGATACAAAGACTGTTGTGGTAACGACGGGTGAACTGAAAAATAAAATAGAAAATTTGGAAGATCAAATAGATAGGGTTTTCTATAAGCCTATCAACCTTAGTAAAACACTAAAATCTCTTGAGATCTTAAATGAACTATCTGAGAAGGATAAAACTTCCGTTTCTGATTTAACGAAGAGCCATGAGAGATTTGAAGATATACATGCGTTAGTTGCAGAAGATAATGCGATCAATCAAAAACTGATCAAAAATGTATTGGAAGGACTTGGACTGGATGTTACGCTTGCAAATAACGGAGAAGAGGCATTGGATCTACGCAGACAAAATGAATATGATATTGTCTTTATGGATATACAAATGCCTGTTATGGGCGGGATCGAAGCAACACAGAAGATCTTGGAGTTTGAAGAGAAGAACCGTAGGCATCATGTGCCGATCATCGCTTTAACTGCGAATGCCCTGCACGGAGACAGGGAAAAATATATAGAAGCCGGTATGGATAACTATGCCGCAAAACCTCTCAACCTGGATGACATCAGAAGGTTGATTGGAGAATATTTTCCTTATAAAGTTCTGCAAAAAGAAGTAGAGGAGGCGGTTGAAGAGAATGATATGGAAGAGATAAATAGCCTAGATGTTGCACAGGAAGCTTCGGAGGAGTTATTGGGTCATGAAAATGTTGAAGAAAGTACGGAACAAATCATTGAAAACATTAGGCTGTCAGAGTCAAGCCAAGCTGAAAACAAACCGTATGAAAGCGAAGAAAAACCTGATGATCATTATAACAGTAAGCCTATTGTTGAATCTGATATTTTACTTTATAAAAAGATTCCACTGGCAGTAAATGTGTATGTTGCCATATTTAATAACCTGGGATATGACGTAGAGGTTGCTGTGAGTGAAAATGAATTTATGGACAAACTCGAAGAGGGGCATTACCACTATGTACTTTTTGATGCGGAACCATTTGCAAAGATGCCGTGTCTCATAGTGGATCTTATTAAAGACAGGGAGGCTGTACCGTTTGTCTTTACTTCAGATAGCAGCAGTAAGGATATTTGCTGCGACTTCTTGAGTATAGAACCGGTAGTTGAAGAGCTGAAAAGTAAACTCAGTATAATATCCTAGCCAGATAGAGCCCCTGAGGAGAAGCAAGTTTTGTAACATGCTTCTTCTTGCATGTTAACTGTTCTTGAAGCTGCTCCGGCGTAAGCTCCTGTCTGGCGCATAACAAAGCAGCTTCCACCATCATTCTTACCTGTGATCGTAAAAAACCGTTAGCCTGAAAATAGATAGTGTGATAACCGTTACGTTCCATATAGTTTGTTTGGTAGATATTTCTTACTGTCGTATGGGTAAGGGTACCGGTCTTATGAAAATAGTTGAAATCGTGCTCCCCCTCAAAAGTTTTAAGGGCTTTTTCTAAAAGCTCTGTATTGAATTCAGGATAGTAAGAGATGTATTTTTCTTCAAAAACAGAAGGTTGTTTTGTTTTGAAAACATATCGGTAAAGCCTTTTTTTTGCTGAAAATCTGGCATGAAAATCATTTGAAGTCCTGGTGATATGTTTGAACTGTATCTCTTTCAGTTTTCTGTTCAAATGCAGTTTTAATTTTTCAAGATCCGTCCAGAATTCAGGCAGATCAAAATGTATGACCTGGCCGGATGCATGTACTCCTGCATCGGTTCTTCCGCTTCCTACAATAGGTGAATTGATCTGCAGTGATTTTAGGGCTTTTTCTACGGCATATGTTACTGTCTGGGATGTAGACGTCTGTTTTTGGAATCCAAAATAGGCACTGCCGTCGTAGGCTATAACTGCTTTAACTCTCATTGTAGACCCATCATTAAAAATATCTTGCTACACGTTTTTGGAAAAGCCACCTTCCCAAGATAAATGTTGTCAATATCGCAATCGCCAAACTAAAGAAGTTCCCCCATTTTTCCAAGGAAGAGGCTATCATATAAAGCAGAAGTGTCGTAAGAAAAATGACAATGAATGAACGGTTTGCTTGATAGCGTGGATTGATCATTGTAAAAGAGGCTACAAGATAAACAGAGAGGAGAGGTATGAGACTGACAAAAATAAAAAACAGTACACGGTGCATCATCCTTTCGTCTGTTTTAGCTTTGCTCCAATATGCAATAATGTCTTCAAAAAGAAAATCTTTCTTTTTGCTGCTGTCATACACTTCGAGAGTTTTATATTTGGCTTGTTGAAGTTTGACGTCCGAATAGGTATAGCCATAACCATCGATAAGCTCAAGAGAGGTTGTCCCATTGTTCTTGTTAAGCTTCCCTTTTTGTGATGAGAAGAACTGCTCTTCATTCTTATTGGTACGGTTGTAGATAACAAGATCATGAAATTTATCATTTTTTTTCTCTTTGACATAGATATAATAGTCTCCAAATTTTTGACCGAGTTTCCCCGGAACAATATTGAGTTTGGCTTCAGCTTTTTTAGATTCTTTGAATGATTTATAGAATTGTTTACTTAAAGGCATGCCTAAAAATGAGATGGAGGCCAAGAGTATAGAAAAGAGAATAGCAAGCAGTAACGG
Organism: Sulfurovum sp.; assembly: GCA_024762315.1. Lineage (GTDB taxonomy): Bacteria > Campylobacterota > Campylobacteria > Campylobacterales > Sulfurovaceae > Sulfurovum. Next base: position 5,490 of record JANTHR010000014.1, on the reverse strand, counting down.
CCCCCTGAGTACTTTATTGGCTTTGAGTCCCAATGCATAAAGTGCGATCAGTTCATTGTCGGTAGAGAGTTTTATAAGTATATTGGCCAAGGCTGCGATAAAAGAGAGTGGCAGTGTATAGAAAACAATGTCGGGAATAGAGTAACTGTAGAGTGTAAGCAACTCTGTAAAACTTATTTGTATTTTAGCGGTCAATGAAGATATTTTAACAAGATAAACAAGTGAAATGATAAGAAAAAAAGGCAGGAATATCGTCAAGAACGCCTTGGTGAAGTTTGACGATATATACCCTCTTGCATTAACCATAGATGATCTGCTCCAGCAGTTGTGTCGCCTGTTTGTCATAGAGATAAACGATGAAGGTGGCCAAAGCTAAAAAAGGGACAAAGGGGACCCCTTTGTCCCTCCAGATCATTGCCGGGACCATGGCCAGTACGGCAGAGAGAAAAATAGCTACGAAGAAGTTGGGAAAGCCAAGCAGCGCACCCATGGTTCCGGCTACGATGACATCTGCACCGCCCATAGCCTGTTTCCCGGCAAGAAGGGAGGAAAGAAGGCCTATAAGGTAGAGTCCGCCGGCTGCGATAGCTGCATACATGAGGGTATTGAGAAAGTCTGGTTGCACAAGGGCGAAGAGTAAAGCGGCAAAGTTCACACTGTCGGGTACGGCCATATATTTAAAATCTATCATCACTAGTGCAAAGAGTGCAGCGAACGATGCAGCTATGAATGGAAGATACCAAACCAGCCCAAGCTTGAGAAATAGTGCTACGAAAATGATACCTGTCAAGAATTCGACAATGGGGTATTGCTTTGCAATTGGATCCTTGCAAAATGCACATTTTCCACCTAAGAACAACCATGAAAAAATAGGAATATTGTGATACCACTTCAGGGGTGTCTGACAACTTTGGCATTTGGATGCCGGGAAAGCAATACTTTCGCCTTTTGGGATACGGTAGATAACAACGTTCAAAAAAGAACCTATCATCGCTCCAAAAATAAATACAACTATTGCTATGCTGCCTGTCTCTATCATTATATCCCTCCAAAACGCCTGGTGCGCTGTTTGTAATTTTCTATGATGTTGCCTAGCTCCTCAGTATTGAAATCCGGCCAAAGTGTAGGTGTAAAGTAGAGTTCACTGTAACTTAACTGCCATAAAAGGAAGTTAGAGATACGCTCTTCACCGCTTGTACGGATGAGCAGGTCTATATCACTGTATGGTGTCTGCAGTGACAGGGAGATGTCCTGCTCCGTCACATGCTGTTTCCCTTCTGAAATGAGCTTGTTCACGGCAGCTGTGATCTCTGCACGACCGCCATAGTTCAATGCCAGTATCTGTGTTAGGCTGGTGTTGGACCTGGTAAGTTCCTCTGTGTCTGCAATACGTTTCTGTAACGAGGCTGAGAAGCGTGTCAGGTCACCAATGGCTTGAAAACGGATACCATGTTCCTGATATGTATTTAATTCCTGTTTTAGATACCGATCCAGTGTTTTCATAAGAAATTCTATTTCAAACTTGGGACGTTTCCAGTTTTCTGTACTAAAGGCATAGAAGGTGGCAGTTTCTATGTCGGGATGGTTCGAGCAGTAGGTCGTGATATCACGGATGACTTCTGCCCCTTTCTCATGCCCTTTGGTACGTTTAAGCCCGCGTTGCTTTGCCCATCTTCCGTTACCGTCCATGATAATGGCAAGATGTTTCAGAGGCGCATCAGTCATCCAATAGGGCCTTGGAGTGTGTGAGTATATTTTCTGCCAGTGTCAATTTGTCTGCACGTCCCAATACTATCTGATCCTCTTTGGTAATAAAGGTGATCTCATTTTCATTGCCGCCAAAACTTGTAGCATCTTTGAGCAGGTTGTAACAGACAGCATCAACTCCTTTTTGCGTTAAAAGGTTAACGGCATTGTTCAGACCCTCTTCGCTGTCCATCTCTGCCTTGAAAGCAACGGTCTTTAGTCCTTCTTTGTTGATGTTGGAGAGAATGTCTGTGGTCTGTTTGAGCTCTATCTGCCAGTTCTCCCCCAGCATGGATTTTTTGAGTTTTCCCTGTTGCGGGTATTTTGGTGTAAAGTCTGCTACTGCACCTACCATAAACAGGTAAGGTTCTTTTTGGATGAGGTGGGGTGCATCAGAGCTGTTCATGGAAGCTTTGCTCATTTTCCCTTTTTTGGCAACACGAATGGCATCCACTGTGTATTCGAGCATCTCTTTTGCATCTTCTACATCTATGGTGTAGAGACTTTGCGGTAACCCCTCATTGCCCATAGTAGTGATGTAGCAGACATCAGCACCTTTGAGATAGAGTTGCAGGCAAAGTGCTTTTGCCATTTTCCCTGAAGAGAAGTTGGAGATGTAGCGTACTTCATCTATTTTTTCCCTTGTGCCGCCACCTGTGACTACGACTCGCCTGTCTTCCCAGAAATCTTCTTTTAAAAGTGTTTTGGCTGTCTCAAAAAAGATCTCGGTCGGTTCGGCCAAAGCACCGGATCCTACATCACCGCAGGCAAGCAGTTTTTTCTGAGGCTCTATGACCGTATAGTCATTGACCCGAAGCATTTTAATGCTGCCTGTTGTGTAGTGGTTTTTAAGCATTTGTGTATTTGCCGCAGGAGCCACAAGCATAGGTCCCGCATAGGCAAGGGCAGCCTGTAATAAGACATTATCTGCGATACCTTTACTGAGCTTGTTGAGTGTGTTGGCTGTAGCAGGTGCGATGATGCATGCGTCACATTTCTTGCCTATCTCAATGTGATTGAGTTCAGAACTCCAACTCTCACTACGCTCTGTAAGTACAGGGTTCCGTGTCAGTGCTTCAAAGGTCAGGGCAGAGACGAAACGTTCGCTGCTTGGTGTCATGACCACATGTACCTGGGCACCTGCCTTGACAAAAAGTCTGGCGATCTCACATGCTTTGTATGCAGAAATACTACCTGTAACACCAAGTAAAACAGATTTTCCCGATAAATTGATCTGCATATTATTTGTCTCCAAAAAATTTATAGAAGAAATTTTTGACAGTCTTCATTTGTGTTCTTGAGATAGCCATATCTCCCTTTGCCACATCTTTATTGACTGTTGTTCCTGCGGCGATGAGGACATCATCCTCTATGGTCACCGGTGCAACGATCTGCGTATCGGATCCTACGAATACATTTTTACCGATGACGGTTCGGTATTTGTTCTTTCCGTCATAGTTGCAGGTAATGACGCCGGCACCAAGGTTTGTCCCTTCGTCTATACTTGAATCACCGATGTATGCCAGGTGACCGGCTTTGACACCGGCAAGTGTAGATTTTTTGACTTCTACAAAATTGCCGATATGTGTATCTACCAGTCTGCTCTGTGGTCTAATGCGTCCTATTGGCCCTACGTCAGAGTTCTCTATGTGTGAATCTTCTATGACGGAGTGTGTTTTAATGTGTGAAGCGATGATGCGGCTGCTTCCTTGAATACTTACACCATTCTCAAGCATACATTCACCTTCAAACGTAGCTCTGGAATCAATGTAGATGGTTTCTGGCAAACGCATGCTTACCCCGGCCTTCATCCATTTGGTCCTGATACGGTTTTGCATGATCTCTTCTGCATGTGCGAGATCGAGTTTGGAATTGACCCCTTTGAACTCTTCTTCCTGCACTATGACCGGATGGACTGTTTTGCCTTCTTCCACAGCCATTTTAATGATATCGGTAAGATAGTATTCTGCCTGGGCGTTGTCATTGGAGAGCAGAGGGATATATCTGTCAAGAAGTTCTTTTTTTACACAGTAGACGCCGGCATTGACTGTTTTGATCTCTTTTTGGGCAGGGATACAGTCTTTCTCTTCCACTATCTCATGGACATTTCCATCCAGGATCACGACACGTCCGTAGCCGCTGGGATCATCAAGCTCGATGACTGACATATTGATGTCGGCATCACCTTCCATCAGTGCGTGCAGGGAATCTGTCGTGACCAGAGGCATATCTCCGTTGAGGATCAGTGCTTTGGAGTGTCTTACCTCAACACCTTTCATGGCACCGCCGGTACCGGGGAACTTCTGTGCATCCTGCATATGAAAACGGATGTCTTCATATGCTTCTTCTATCTCTTTTTGAATACGCTCAGCTTGATGATAAAGCACGACTGTGATATCGTCTGAGACATCTTTTGCAGCATCTATGGCATGAAACAACATAGATTTACCGGAGATTTCATGAAGCACCTTAGGGGTGGATGATTTCATTCTTGTACCTTGACCTGCTGCGAGTATAACGACACTTATAGACATTTTTGGAACCTTTACGATAAAATACGAAATTATTTAATTATTGCGATTATACCTAATTGTAATTAAAGGTGTAAATTTGAATTGTAAACATTTTGGATCTTGCGGCTCATGCAGTTTGTATGAGATGGGCTACAGCGCGCAGTTGGATATGAAAGAAAAAAAAGTAAGCCAACTGCTTTCTTTCTTTTATCAAGAAGCATTGGAAGTATTTGACTCACCACGGTCACACTACAGAGCACGTGCAGAGTTTCGTATTTGGCACGAGGGTGAAAGGTGCTATTATGCTATGGGCAACATAGAGAAAAACGGTGCTGTAACCATAGAGGAGTGTCCTAAAGTCATGGGACCCATAGAAAAACGTATGTGGAAGTTACTTGAGAAGATCAACAACTCTACTGAGGTACTTAAAAAACGTCTTTTTGCCGTGGAATTCCTGGCGACTACGACAGATGAGTGTCTCATTACGATGCTGTACCATAGAAAATTAGATGACGTTTGGTCCGATGAAGCTAAAAAACTTGAAGATGAATTAAGCTGCAGGATCATGGGTCGAAGCCGTAAACAAAAAGTGATACTTTCAGAAGAGTTCGTGACAGAAAAATTGGAAATAGACGGAAAAACATTTACCTATGTGCAGTATGAGAGCGGCTTTACGCAACCTAATCCAATGGTGAATGTCAAGATGATAGAGTGGGCGACCAGGCAGGCCAAAAAGGTGGGTAATGAAAAAGCAGGCCGTGGAGATTTTTTGGAAAGTTACTGCGGATTGGGTAATTTTACACTACCGCTTTCACAGTATTTCGGCAAAGTGTTGGCGACAGAGATCAGCAAACGTTCCATCCATGCAGCACTTGAGAACTGCAAACTTAATGGAGTAGAGAACATTACTTTTGCAAGACTGGCTTCCGAAGAGATGACAGAGGCGCTTCATGGTACAAGAGAGTTTAACAGATTAAAAGGTATAGATCTAAAATCGTATGATTTCAGTACTGTGCTGGTCGATCCTCCGCGTGCAGGACTGGATGAGGGGACCATGGCACTCATTTCAAACATAGAGAACATCATCTATATCTCCTGTAACCCCGAAACACTGGCACGGGACCTAAAAACACTGACAGATACCCATAATGTAGTGGAAGCGGCGATTTTTGATCAGTTCCCGCATACGGAACATGTGGAGAGTGGGGTCTTTTTGCAGAAAAAGTAGATT
>JANTHR010000013.1 GCA_024762315.1 Sulfurovum sp. | reverse complement strand
AGTATCTATCCCGGTCATTGCAAACGGAGATATAGACTCCCCGGGTAAAGCGAAATGGGTACTGGAACATACCAAAGCAGACGGTATCATGATTGGACGTGCCGCTGTAGGGAACCCGTGGATATTCCATCAGATAAAAACCGGAGAAGAGCAAGTCAATACGTCACTTATGAGAGAAGTGGTTCTGGAACATTTTGACCAGATGATAGACCATTACGGAGATTATGGGGCGATCATGTTCCGCAAACACTTGCATACATACTCAAAAGCAGGCTTCCAGGGTGCCTCAGCCTTTAGAAATGAGGTCAATACTGTCTCTAATGCATCACAGATGAGAGATATTGTCTATAGATTCTTTTCACAGGAAGTATTTAAAAAGATTTGATGTACATCAAATCTTTGATACCATACCTATACTATAATCTCATCAAATTTTTTCGAGGCTGATTATGACCTATCTTATTATCCATGCCATTCACCTTTTTGCAGCATTTATCTATGGCGGTTTTCTCATTGTAGATAATCTTTTTTTAGTACACATAAAAGAGGAATTCAGTGCTCAGGAGCATGCGAAGATCAGAGAGTCTTTTATGAGGTATGTACGTAAACTTGTGCCGCCCAGTCTCATTGTAGCAGTCGTAACAGGACTCTATCTGATCTCTCAGATCTATGGTCCCATAGGCAAAGAGGGACTGAGTATATTTCAAATGATTCTTGGATTTAAGGCATTTTTGGGGATCTGGCTTGGATTAAGAGGCGGTCTGCAGGTCTATTTCAAAATACAGCCGTTTGTATTCAAGAGTCATGTATTGCCTTTTGCTTTTGTGATCACAATTATTTTTCTCTCCCAGTTTATGTGGATTCAGTAATAAAAAATGTTATAATCCCACATCTTTTTCAGGAGCATAACAGATGGTCATAGAACTACTGCTTGTTGGTACTTTCATAGGTACAATGTCCGGTTTCTTCGGTATCGGTGGAGGGATGATCCTAGTACCTATTCTTTTGGCACTTGGCTTTGAGATCAAAGATGCGATCGGTATCTCTATTGTACAGATGGTGTTCTCTTCTGTTTTTGGTTCATTCCTGAACTGGCGTAAAGGTTCACTTATTGTAGGTGAGGGGATCTTTGTAGGGCTTGGCGGATTTGTCGGTGGATATATCGGTGGAAAAGTGACCCATCTTATACCTGATCAAGTCTTGCAAATCCTTTTTCTCGGACTTTTACTCTTTGCGCTTTTTAGACTTTTTTTCTCTAAGCATCATACAGATGATTCGCAGACAAAGACATTGAACAAAGGGTTGCTTTTTACTATTGGGTTGGGGATCGGTATCTTCTCTATTACTTTGGGGATCGGCGGGTCTATCATATTGACACCGCTATTGGTAGGGTTGTTGCATTACCCCATCAAAAAAGCGGTAAGTGCCGGACTGTTCTTTGTAGTATTCTCCTCTATTGCAGGTCTGATAAGCAGATTAAGTATAGGGACGATCGATTTTAACAATGGTCTGATTGTGGCAGCAGCTTCTCTGCTAGGGGTAACCTTCGGTATATGGCTTAAAGAACACGTGAAAGATACCCATCATAAAATGGCATTGTTGATACTGTATCTGTTTGCAACACTTATGCTTGTTAAAAAAATGTGGTTCTGACAAAATAAAAACCAGACTATAGGTGAATTAGTTGAGATGCAGCCAGGCAACAGATATTTGTTATAGCTGTCATAAGAGTAACGGGCATCCCAGTATCCAATACGAACTACCAAAAGAGGCACCTAAATATCTTCGTATGAGTTTATAAAGTTTTAATGACGTATACTTTCTTTTGTTCTAACAGTAACCGATTGCAAGCGTTGTTCATTGCTTTTGTTTGTTTGGTTTTGTTGTAATGATCAGAGTATGCAACCTATTAAAATCACTACAATTATGCTATAATTCCAGATTAATTTTCGAGCCATTTCATCTAACAAATGGCATCAGATAAGGAAAAAATTGAAAAACAAAAAAGATATGATACACGTTTACGGGGCCAAAGAGAATAACTTAAAAAATATTGACATCCGTATCCCCAAAAACCAGTTGGTGGTCATTACAGGAATTTCGGGAAGCGGTAAGTCAACTTTGGCTTTTTCTACCCTCTATGCAGAAGGGCAGAGACGTTACATAGAGTCACTCTCTTCTTATGCCAGACAATTCTTGGGACGCGTAGGTAAACCTGATGTGGACAAAATAGAAGGGCTTACACCTGCCATTGCGATTGACCAGAAGACCACTTCAAAGAACCCCCGTTCTACGGTTGGAACGATTACTGAGATCTATGATTACCTTAGACTTCTTTTTGCCCGTGTAGGGGAACAGCATTGCCACAAGTGCGGGAAGCCCATCTCGTCTATGTCTGCCAGTGATATCATCGAAGAGGTACTGAAACTGCCTGATGGGGCAAAACTTGTCATTATGGCACCGCTTGTCAAGGAGAAAAAAGGTACCTTTGCCGATATGCTGGAGTCTCTTCGCCATAAAGGGTACATAAGAGCTATGATTGATGGCGTCATGGTACGTCTGGATGACGAGATAGAACTCTCCAAAACAAAGAAACATACCATTAAAGTAGTTGTTGACAGGGTTGTTGTGAAAGAAGAGAGCCGTGACCGTATAGGGCAGGATGTGGAGAAGGCACTTAAAGAGAGTTATGGCGAAATGGAGATCGAGGTGCTCAACCATGAAGCGTTGGAACTCGATAGGAAAGATTATCACTACTCGGAGCATCTGGCGTGTTTTGACTGTAAGCTCAGTTTTGAACCGTTAGAGCCTGTAAGTTTCTCATTTAACTCACCCAAAGGGGCCTGTCCTGCCTGTGACGGATTGGGGATCCGTTATGCGATCGATCTTAAAAAGGTCATAGACCCGGAACTCTCCATAGACAAAGGTGCCGTAAGGATCATGTATGGCTTCAATAAAAGTTATTATACAAAATTCCTTAATGCTTTTTGTGAACAGAACGATATCGATATAAAAGTGCCCTATGGAGAACTTCCGGAACATCAGCAAAAAGCCATACTCTATGGATTGGGAAACACTGTCGATTTTACATGGAAACGCCATAAACTCAAACGTGAATGGCCGGGGGTGGTGAAATTTGCACATGACATGTTCAAAGATGAAAAAGATATGTCTGAATATATGACGGAAAAGGTGTGTGACAAGTGCCACGGACACCGTCTGAGACCTCGTTCTTTAGCTGTAAAGATAGAAGGAAAAAATATAGCAGATATCATCGATATGCCTATAGAGCAGAGTTACGCCTACTTTGCGGACGAGAAAAGTTTTTCGCATCTGACCGATCAACAGAAAATGATCGCAGAGTCCATCCTCAAAGAGCTCTATGAAAGACTCTTTTTTCTTTATGATGTAGGGTTGGGCTATATAACACTCAATCGTGATGCAAGGACCATTTCAGGTGGAGAAGCACAGCGTATTCGTATTGCTTCACAGATAGGTTCGGGGCTTACAGGGGTGATGTACGTGCTTGATGAGCCAAGTATCGGGCTGCATGAGAGAGATACGATGAAACTGATACGAACGCTTAATTCACTCAAAGAGAAAGGGAACTCCGTTATCGTAGTGGAGCATGACAGAGAGACTATTTTGGCAGCGGACTACATTGTGGATATAGGCCCGGGGGCCGGAGCATACGGTGGAGAGATCGTTTTTGCCGGAGATGCGAAGAAATTGTCAAAAGCAAAGACCCTGACGGCAGATTATATGTACGGGTTAAAAGAGATCAGCTATTCTCATGATAAGCCCCAGAAAGAGTGGATAGAGATCAAGAATGTTACCATCAACAACATTGAAAAACTCAATGCAAAGATACCGCTTAAAAATTTTGTATGTGTCACCGGTGTAAGCGGGTCGGGAAAGAGTTCACTCATCCTTCAGACTTTGCTTCCTGTGGCCAGAGAGCTGCTGAATCATGCCAAAAAGGTCAATAAGGTAGACGGGGTCGAGATCACAGGGCTTGAAAAACTGGACAAAGTCATTTACCTAGATCAAAGTCCCATAGGGCGAACACCACGCTCCAACCCTGCTACCTATACGGGGATCATGGATGAGATACGTAAGCTCTTTGCACAGACCAAAGAGGCCGAGCTTCGCGGTTACAAAATAGGGCGTTTTTCCTTCAATGTCAAAGGTGGTCGCTGTGAGAAGTGCCAGGGTGACGGACAGATAAAGATAGAGATGCACTTCTTGCCCGATGTCTTGGTAAAATGTGATGCCTGTGACGGTACACGCTACAATGCACAGACACGGGAAGTACTTTACAAAGGTAAATCCATTGCGGATGTACTTGCCATGAGCGTAGGGGAGGCATTGGAGTTCTTTAAAGCAATCCCTGCTATTGCTGTTAAGCTTAAAACATTGACAGATGTAGGACTTGACTATATTACGTTGGGACAAAATGCAACGACCCTCTCAGGCGGAGAAGCACAGCGTATCAAACTGAGTAAAGAGCTCAGCCGTAAAGATACGGGTAAAACACTTTATATCTTGGACGAACCCACTACCGGGCTTCACTTTGCTGATGTTGACAGACTTACTGGGGTACTGCACCACCTTGTTGAGCTTGGTAACTCCGTGGTAGTGATAGAACATAATCTCGACATGGTAAAGAATGCAGACTATATCATTGATATGGGGCCAGAAGGCGGAAATAAAGGCGGACTTATTATTGCAACGGGTTCCCCTGAGAAATTAGCCTCTGAATATAAAAAGACCGGATCATATACCGGAGAATATTTGGCTAAAGAGTTATAATGACTTTCTATGGACGCTGAAATTTTTTGTTTCTGTTATGCAGGTTTTTTGAAAAAGAAATAGCACTCTTAACGATGTATAGAATCGCCAATGTAGCAAGGATCTCGTAACCAATAGCCCAGGTCAGAATGAAAGAAGACTCTTCATTGAGGGAGAGGAATAACTCTTTCTTGCCTTCTGCAACATAGAAAAAAAGAAAAAGAAGCCCGGCAATGTAAGGAAGTGAAATAAAATAAATCACTAGAAATATTTTTTCAAAACCTTCCGGGAAAAAAAGAGGAGCATCATCAAATGTCACTTCTTTTTCAGTGAATTTTTTTGCTGATTTACTCTGTTTTTTTTCTATGGTATAGTTAATGTTCTCTGTACTTATCTTCTGGGGATCCAGCATAAATCTTCCTCGTTTATCTAAACTTTAATATATTTTAAGTATTTATGTAACCCGGCGGTCTTACAAGAGATCCGTAGCTTTCCGTCCTATCTTTGCAGATAGTTTGGCTTTCTAAGTTATTTGAATTATACAATAAAAATGTCAAAAAATGTCAGAGAAAGATATAATAAAGATATTTTCTAATTCTATATCGATGCTTAATCATGCACCGGACTCTAACTCAGATTTGGTTAAAATAAATAAAAAAACAGGCTCTTCATTGAAAACAATCACTATTATTGATACATTCGGCTTCTTTTTTCGCTCTTATTTTGCACTGCCTCCATTACGCAATTCAGAGGGGTTTCCGACAGGACTGTTAACAGGTTTTATCAACCTTGTAGACTCTTTGCGTCGTGACCATAGTACAGACTACCTCGTTTTTGCGCTCGACAGTAAAGGGAAAACATTTCGTAATGAGATCTATCCGGAATACAAAGCTAATCGGGAGGCACCGCCGGAGGATCTGACCAAGCAGCTTCCTGTTGCTATAAAATGGGTGGAGCAGATGGGATTTGCAAATCTGTCACGTGAAGGTTTTGAGGCAGATGATGTGATCACAACGGTTACAAGGATCGCCAAAGAGCAGGGAATGAAAGTACGTATCGTGTCTCATGACAAGGATCTTTATCAATTAATAGACGATGAAAAGGTGGTCATGTATGACTCTGTTAAAAGAAAAGAAGTCGATGAAGAGGCCTGTGTCGAGAAGTTCGGTGTGAACCCTAAAGATTTTGTGGATTTTCAAGCCCTTGTTGGAGACAGTTCAGATAACGTGCCCGGAGTGAAAGGTATAGGGGTAAAGGGGGCAGCAAAGCTCATTAATGAGTTTCATACGTTAGAGAACATTTATGCCAACATAGAAAAATGCGGGACACCGCGTATCCAAAAACTCCTGCTGGAGGGCAAAGAGAGTGCTTTCCTGTCACGTGATCTGGTCCGTATGAGAGATGATGTTTTTACAGATCTTGATCTGCAGAGTTTTGTGTTTGAAGACAAGAACTACTTGAGTTGTCTGCTTGAAGAGTTTGAAAAATATGAGATGAAAAGAGCCATCCAAAAAGCTCAGGTAGTGCAGGGTGAAGCATCATGCCATGAAAAAGCCAAACCTAGACCCAAGGATCCTGTGCTGACTTTTGAGGCTATCACATTGGATACCAAAGAGAAGCTCGATAATATCATAGATGGTATAGAGAAAGACTCGATCATTGCTTTTGATACTGAAACTACAGGCTTGGATACGAAAATAGCAAAGATGGTAGGGTTTAGTTTCTGTACAGCTGCAGACAGAGCCTACTATGTGCCTATAGGTCATAATTATCTGGGGGTAGAAGATCAAATTGATCTTAAAGATGCACTTGATGCACTTAAAAAACTGTTAGCACACAAGACGGTAGGACAAAATTTGAAATTTGATCTCTCTTTGCTCTATAATCAATATGGCTTTGAAGAGATCACGCCTTATGCCGATACGATGATCATGGCATGGTTAAGTGATCCCGGAAGCAAAGTAGGGCTTGATGCTTTGGCAAAGAAATTCTTCAAGTACGATATGAAGCCCTTTAAGGAGATGGTTAAAAAAGGAGAGGATTTCTCTGCAGTATCCATAGAGGATGCGACCTTCTATGCGGCAGAAGATGCCTGGATGACCTATCTGCTCTATGCTGCGATCAAAAAGAAGATGGAACTCTCTTCTTTGGCCCACCTTTTAAAAGAAGCACAAGATGTAGAGTATCCGTTCATCAATGTGCTTGTCCGAATGGAGCGTCTGGGAATAAAAGCAGATCAGTCACAATTGCAAACTTTGCAAAAAACATTAAGCGAAGATCTGACAAGGTTGACACAGGAGATATATGAGCTGAGCGGGAGTGAATTCAATATCAAGTCTACGCAGCAGCTGGGTGTGGTACTTTTTCAACAGCTTGGACTTAAAGGCGGTAAGAAAACAAAGACAGGGTACAGTACCAATGAAGCCGTACTTAAATCACTCAAAGGCGAACATCCCATTATTGAGAAAATACTGGAATATCGTGAATATCAGAAAATACTCTCGACTTACGTCGAGCCTTTGCTGAAGCTGGCTAAAAAAGATCCGCTAAGCCGTATCTATACTTCGTTCCTTCAGACAGGGACGGCAACAGGGCGTTTGAGCTCTAAAGACCCGAACCTTCAAAATATCCCGGTCCGCTCAAAACTGGGCCGTTCTGTAAGAGAGGCTTTTGTGGCAAAAGAGGGCTATAAACTCGTCGGGATAGACTATTCCCAGATCGAACTTCGTCTGCTTGCACATTTTTCAAAAGATGCAGCGCTAATGGAAGCATTTAACAATAATATTGATATCCATATGGCCACGGCCATCAAGCTTTTTGGTGAAGATCAGGCAAGAGAGAAACGAAACTTTGCTAAGTCTGTGAACTTCGGTCTGCTTTACGGCATGGGTCCTAAAAAACTCTCTGATGAGTTGGGTATCGGTTCAAGTGAGGCTAAAGAGATCATTGCCAATTACTTTGCTTCTTTCCCAACGGTGAAGCACTTTCTCGAAAGCATACAGGAACGTGTTAAGATAGACGGCTATGTGGAGACCATACTGAAAAGAAGACGTATCTTCGACTATGACAATGCCAACGGTATGCAAAAAGCTGCCTTCATGCGCGAATCTGTCAATACGGTATTCCAGGGCTCTGCAGCCGATCTAATAAAGCTCTCTATGAACGAGATAGACGGTATGATACAGGATGAAAAGCTTGATGCTCACATGCTTTTACAGATACACGATGAACTGATATTTGAGATAAAAAATGAGAAAGTGGAAGAGATAAGCAAACGCTTCGCCTACACAATGGAAAATATCATGGAACTTGATGTGCCTTTAGAATGTTCTGTAAGTGTCGGGGACAGTTGGGGTGAGTTGAAGTAACAAAACCCTAAAAAGTCCCATAGGCTTTCGTTAAAATACCCAAATTAACATTTCGTTAGCAAACATGGGCTATAATCGCTTCCTATTACTATACAGAAGGGTTTTAAACCATGTTAAAACATATTTTATCCATGAAAATGGCAGTCTTGATGCTGTTTCTTTTTGGAGTTTTGATCGGTACGGCAACATTTATTGAGAATGATTATGGTACACAAACAGCCAGGGCACTCATCTATAAAGCGAAATGGTTTGAATTCTTTCTGGCTTACTTTATAGCTATTTTACTTTACCAGATCATTAAATACAAAAGCTATAAAACAAAATTTCCTGTTTTTCTTTTTCATTTTGCTTTTGTATTGGTTGCATTGGGAGCCCTTATTACACGTTACTTTGGGTATGAGGGGATCATGCATATCAGAGAGGGACAGGAGACGAATCTAATGGTCTCGGATGTCAAAACACTGCAATTGTTCGCAAGATATAAAGATGAAAATGCCTCTTTGGAAAAACCACTCTATTTTTCAACCATGACATCCAACAGCCTCTCTGAAACTCTTAAAGTAGGTGAGAAAACAGTACATCTCTCCTTGGTAAAATATATGCCTACAGCCCATGAAGAGATCGCCTATGATCCCAATGGAAAAACAGTGTTGGAGTTAAAAGTCTCAGCAGGGGGACAAGGAAAAATGTACTTTTTTGAACCGGGGAGTATCAAGGATTTTGGCAATTTTTACATTGCTTACAATAGCAAAACAATTCCGACAGATAAACCGACCTTTGAAATTACCGGTCAGAGTAATGCTTTAAAAGTACATTTCCCGTTTGTTCTGAAAACATTTAAAATGGATACAAGAAAGAGTGCAGAGCTTGCAGCAGGAGATAATAATTTAAGCAAGAGAACACTGTACCGTTTTGGGAATAATGCAGTTGTTCTAAAAGCAGTACACGAAAAAGCCCGTTTAAAGACTGTTTCGCATGACCTTAAAACACAACCGGGGCAACCAGAGTTCATACAGCTTAAGGTAAGTGTAGGAGACAAAAGTCAAATCGTAACCTGCAAACCAAGAAAAGGACAGACCGGTGATCTGAAAAAAATCACTTTGAATGGTGTAGAGTTACAGCTTCGTATCGGTGCAAAAGTAATAGAGCTTCCTTTTTCTATTAAACTCAAAGATTTTCAATTGGAGCGTTATCCGGGTTCTATGACTCCGGCTTCCTATGCCAGTGAGGTGGTGCTTATTGATAAAGAGAAAAATGTCACTATGCCGTACAGGATATACATGAACCATATATTGGACCATAGAAATTACCGCTTTTTCCAATCCTCTTATGATCCGGATGAGAAAGGAACGGTACTCTCTGTCAATCATGACCCCGGTACGTTACCGACATATATCGCCTATCTGCTTATGGGACTGGGGATGCTTTGGAGTCTGTTCATTCCAAGCGGAAGGTTTCAAAAACTACTTAAGGGTGCAAGAAAACTGCAGGGAGATACTGCTATAGCATTTCTTTTTGTACTATGGGCATTTGCTCCTCAAACTACCCAAGCTGCAATGCCACAGATCAATACTGAAGTGCAAAAACAGATGCAAGCCTATGACGCAGAACATGCACATAAATTTGGAATGCTCGCTGTACAGGACCACCAGGGACGTATGAAGCCCATGGATACCGTAGCGCACGATGTGATCGCCAAGATCACAGGAAAATCTTCTTTCTTCGGGCTGGAACCGACACAGATGTTATTAGGTATGATCCTGCAGCCTGAGCTTTATCAGAATATTCCTATGATCAAAATAGGGCATAAGAAAATAGCCCTTGATCTTGGTTTGCCTGAAGATACGAAATTTGCAAGATTTACAGACTTTTTCAGTAAAAAGGATAACAGTTACAAAATATTCAAGGCTGTTTCTGATGCAAGTAGAAAAAAACCGCTTGAAAAAACACAATATGATAAAGAGCTTATAAAAGTGGATGAAAGGGTCAATGTCTCTTATATGGCGTATCAGGGAAGCCTGATGCGTATCTATCCGAAGCCAAATGAGAAAAATAACAAATGGTTCGCACCAATGGATGCGATAAAAGCCTTTACTCCAAAAGATGCCCAAAATGTCAAGATGAGTATATCTGCCTATTTTATGATGGTAGGGCAGGGATTAAAAACAGGAAACTGGAAAAATGCGGATCTTGCCCTGAGGGGTATACAAAAATTTCAAAAAACCTACGGAGCCGCTGTACTTCCAACACCAAAACACATAGAGATGGAGATCTGGTATAACAAGCTTGGACTTTTTGGCAAACTTGTACCGCTTTATCTTCTTATGGGATTAGTGTTACTCATTTTTGCCTTTATTCACGTGGTGAAACCGGCTTTCTCTATGAAGTGGATCATGCGTCTGTCATGGACTATTTTACTGATAGGATTTGCACTGCATATCACAGGGTTGGGTATCAGATGGTATATTGCGGGGCATGCCCCGTGGTCCAATGCCTATGAGTCTATTGTATTTATTGCAGCAGCAACGGTATTTGCGGGGATCGTTCTGGCAAGAAAGTCACCGTTTGCTCTGGCAGGTACAGCGATCCTCGCCGGTATTACGATGGGTGTGGCACATATGAATTTCATCAACCCGGAGATCACCAACCTTGTGCCGGTACTTAAATCATACTGGCTGATGATCCATGTGGCGACCATTATCTCCGGAGACGGATTCCTCGGACTGGGGTCCATCCTTTCTTTACTGGTTCTTATCCTGTATATCATGAGAAGTAAAAAAGGACATAAAAACATTGACCGTTCCATTAAAGAATTGACCAACCTTGCAGAAATGGCGCTTATTATCGGGCTGTTTCTGTTAACGATCGGAAATTTTCTCGGTGGAGTGTGGGCAAATGAAAGTTGGGGACGCTATTGGGGCTGGGATTCAAAAGAGACATGGGCAGCAGTGACTATCCTTATTTATGCTACAGTGCTGCATTTGAGATTTATCCCTGCACTTAAGTCTAATTTTGTTTTCAATGTAGCTTCTGTATGGGCATACTCTTCAGTACTTATGACGTATTTTGGAGTGAACTATTATCTCTCCGGATTGCACTCCTATGCGGCAGGGGATCCCGTACCCATTCCTATGTGGGTATATTACGGTATAGCAGGGCTTGTACTCTTGACGCTTCTGGCTGCAAGAAATCGTAAACTCTCCTAAAATCTTCAAGTATCTTTCTGAATCTTTGGAAAGATGCTTTCATATTTCACTAAGCCATTCTTCTATGTTCTTATATTATAATTTTTGATCTCAAACATAATAAAAGGAAAAAGAATGTTAGAAGAATTCAAGAAGTTTCTCATTTCGGGAAATATGGTAGATATGGCGGTGGGTTTCATCTTCGGTGGAGCTTTTGCAACTGTGGTTAAATCACTGGTTGCCAATGTGATCATGCCTCCTGTAGGTTTGTTGATGGGGAAAGTAGATTTCTCTCAATTATTCATCTCCTTGGATGGTAATTCATATGATACATTGGCTGCTGCTGAAAAGGTTGGTGCCCCTGTAATTAAATATGGTACAACGATCAATGATATTATCTCATTTATCATTTTAGGATTTGTTGTGTTCATGTTCATTAAGGCTTATAACAAAATGAAGGAGCCTGCAGTAGAGGCTGCACCGACGACTAAAGTGTGCAGTGAGTGTGCTATGGAGATACCTATAGATGCTAAAAAATGCCCATATTGCGGGAATACGAACGTATAAGAATATATAGGGTATGGTCTCTTGACGATACCCTGAAAAATTATTTTATAATCCTCTTTATAACTTCAGAGCAGATAGTCAATCCAAAAGCACCCGTAACTCCCACAAAAGAGCCTTTCTCTTTACATCTGTCCTCTTCAGGTGAAAATACCACTGTAAAATTCCTGTCAAACTTGGCTTTTTTGAGTTCATTGCGTATTTTGCGTGCAAGTGCATCACCGTGTGTTTTCCAGATGGAAGCTACTTCTATTTTGTCGGTTTCGAAACGTTTGGCTGAGCCTAGGGACATAATGAGCTTTTTATACTCTTTTTTTGCCAGTTCAATTTTTACTTTGCTTGTATCGGCAGCATCAATAATGATGTCATAAGGATCAAAATCAAAGCTCTCTACCCATGCCATGTTCATTTGCTGATGGATGGTCTTTATGCCGGGGTAGAGTTTTGCAAGTGTTTCTATTTTACTTTCTCCTACAGCGTCTGAGCCTATCTGTCTGTTCCGGTTGGTCTCATCAAAAGTATCATAGTCAAGTATCGTGATGTTGTGTACCCCGGAACGGTAGAGACAGTCCAGTGCATAGCTGCCTACACCGCCGACGCCCAAGATGAGTATCTTGGCTTTTTGCAGTTTCTTGAAGTTCTCTTCTCCAAAGAGCATACGGCAACGTTCAAAACGCATCTATTATAGCCATTCTTCTAAAGTATTTATATCATCATAAGAGGTCATGTCAAGATGCACAGGAGTGATGGATACATAGTGGTCATTGATCGCTTCAAAGTCTGTAATATGACCTTTTGTTTCCATCCATCCAAGTGCAGGTAATCCTATCCAGTAATATTCTTTTCCTCTTGGATTATAGTGTACTTCCGCATGATGGCCATAGAGGCGGTTACCAGCGCGTGTTACCTTGAATCCCTTACATTCAGAAGCGGGGATAGGGGGAACATTGACATTGAGGAATTTTCGTGGAGGGAGGGGAAATTCACCTTCAAAGATCTTTTTGACCAGTGTTGCAATACTTTGCTGTGCCAGAGCGTAACCATATTCGTCTATACTTTTTCCGTGTTCAGTATAGACTTGAGAGATGGCAATCGCCGGGATCCCCTGAAGTACAGCTTCCATAGCAGCAGAGGCTGTACCTGAATAGGTGATATCTTCTCCCATATTTGAGCCGATATTGATACCGGAAATAACAATGTCCGGTCTTTTCTCTTTGGAAAAAAGCTTGTTAAGAGAAAGGAAGATACAGTCTGAAGGGGTACCGTCATCAAGTTTATAAAAATTTTCTTCCAGATGTACAAAATGTAACGGCTTGGTAAGTGTCAGAGAGTGCCCACATGCAGATTTCTCTAAAGTTGGCGCTACTATCGTAACATGTCCTAGAGGTTTGAGCGCTTCAACAAGGGCAAGAAGTCCTTTGGACTCAAAACCGTCATCATTGGTGATCAATATTTGTTTCATGAAAATTCTTTTAAGATAGATTTGTTTTATCGCTATTATAACCTTTTTGCTATAATACCTACAACAATAAACCATACAAGGATAAATCGTGCAAAAAGAGCCGATGTTAAGAGTCACTTATGTGAAGTTGAGTGAAGAGTTGGAACAGCTTAAAAGCCAAGAACGCGGTAAGATCGCCAAAATCATAGATGAAGCAAGAGAACTGGGTGATCTCAAAGAAAATGCAGAGTATCATGCTGCCAAAGACAGACAGGGGCTCATGGAAGCGCGTATTGCCGAACTGACCGATATTATAGGCAGGGCACAGGTTGTTGACCCCTCTTCACTTGCACATGAGAGAGTGAGTTTCGGTTCAACTGTGATTTTGACCGATCATGCAACAGATGAAGAGATCAAATACACTATCGTAGGCGGACAGGAGTCCAATCCTCAGGCGGGGCTCATCTCCATTCAGTCACCCATGGCCAGAGCACTCATGGGCAAAGAAGAGGGTGATGAAGTGGAGGTAACGCTTCCAAGCGGTAAAAAAGTGTATGATGTAGAAGAGATATTCTATGAAGAGATCAAACTGGGGTAGTATGCCAATAGGCAGGACAATTGATTTTAAATAATTGGCATTATCCTGCCTGGACTTGTCAGGGGAAATATAAATGGAGAAAAGATGATAAAAGTAGGAATAGTCGGGGCTAGCGGATATACGGGTCTTGAGCTGGTAAAAATGTTAATCAGCCATACCGGTTTTGAGTTAACCTATCTTGCTACCACACAAGGTGACACAATGATAGAAGAGCTGCACTCCTCACTGCAGGATATTATAAGCCTTCCTGTAGAAAAAGCTGATGCTGCTTCTGTGGCAGAGCGTTGCGAGCTTGTCTTTCTCGCACTTCCCCATAAAGCCTCAATGGGTTTTGCCAAAGAGCTCATCGGTAAAGGTGTGAAAGTGGTCGATCTCTCCGCAGATTACCGCCTGGAGCTTGATACCTATGAAACACACTATTGTGAACATGAAGACAAAGAGCATTTGGGTGACTCGGTCTATGCGCTGATAGAATATTACAGAGAGGAGTTAAAAGGTGCGAAACTTGCAGCCGGGCCCGGGTGCTATCCGACAGCAACACTGCTTGGTATCTTGCCTTTCATTCCATACCTTGATACCGCTGCACCGCTTTTTGTAGATGCCAAATCCGGTGTGAGCGGAGCGGGGAAGAAACTTTCAGAAGCAACACATTTCGTAACGATCAATGACAATATCTTCGCCTATAACCCTTTAAAGCACCGCCATGCACCTGAAATTGCAGAGAAGATTGAAAAGCTGCATGGAGCAAAGATGAATGTCAATTTCGTCCCGCATCTCATTCCTGCGACACGTGGCGAACTGGTCTCTGTATATGCTACGCTAAAGGAAGATATCGATCCTCTTGAAGTGTTGAAAAAACACTATGCAAATGATCCGTTCATACGTATACGTGAAACACCTGTTGACATAAAAAGTACGGCAGGTACACACTTCTGTGACATCTTTGCGGCAAAGAACGGCAATGCGTTGTTCGTCAGTTCGGCTATTGATAACCTTCTGCGTGGAGCAAGTTCTCAGGCATTGGCTGCTGCAAATTTGATGTGTGGATATGATGAGGGGATGGGGTTACCGGTGATTCCTTATATGCCATAAAGAATCACTGCTAACTAATATAATTTTATTTTTTCGTATTTCCTTTTATTTGAATTGAGGTGTTGTTTCTCTCTTCATTTTTTTAGAAAAAACGAAGCAAAAAAGCGTCGTGACTCTCGAATCGCTCTGCTTTCAAGGGCGTTCGCCACGACAAGAGCACACTTCGTGTGATTAATAGGAGGGGAGAGTTAATGTTAGAAATAAAAGAAAAAGCAATTTTCATAGCAGACTCTCATTATCCCCATCATGGTAACGCCTTTTTGGAACTCTTGAAAAAACTGGAAAGTGGAGAGGTTGAAACTTCCCAACTTTTTTTAATGGGTGATAACTTCGATTTACTTTTTGGTTATAACGATTATATTCAGACATTTTCCCATGAAGCCATCGTTTTATTGCAAACACTTTCCAAAAAAATGGAGATACACTATTTTGAGGGAAATCATGATTTCTGTCTAAAAGACATATTTACAAATATGAACGTCTATAGCAGGGATGTTCAGCCTATCATGTTTAAATTGGGTGACAAAAAAGTTGCCATCTCCCATGGTGATAAGTATGCGGCAGGCTTTGGGTATGATTTCTATTGTAAGCTATTACGCAATAAAACAATGCTTACCCTGTTGAAACCTTTTGAAAAAGCGATCATTGATGACCGTATGCGAAAACTCTCCCAAAAAAATATCTGTCATACTTTTAAGGGATTTGAAAAGAGAGTAGAGGAGATACTTAAACATTATCAAGATGCAGATCTTGTTATAGAGGGGCACTTTCATCAATCACGTATTATAGGCAAATACATCTCTTTGCCTTCTTTGGCATGTCAGGGCATGGTTGCTGTAATAGAAGAGGGTAAAATGGTGTTTAAAGCACTTTAATGACCTATGTAATACTCTTTCTGGTTGCTTTTGGCGCGGCAACACTTCTACCGCTTGGCAGTGAAGCACTTTATCTTTATGATCTGAAATCAGATTACAGCTTTTCTCTCTTATGGCTTTCTGCTTCTGTCGGAAATACACTGGGTTCTATGCTTAACTACTGGTTAGGGTTGAAAGGTGAGTCATATCTTGAAAAGAAAAGGTATGTGTCTGTTCTTAAAATGCAAAAAGCAAAAAGGTTTTTCGATAAATTCGGAGGGTTTGCACTGCTTTTGTCATGGGCGCCTGTTATCGGTGACCCGTTGACCTTTATAGCAGGCGTACTGCGTTATAACTTCAAATGGTTTACGGCTATTGTCTTTACAGCCAAGGCCATACGTTATGCAGTGATAGGCTTTCTTCTACAAAGTTTGTCCGTATAGAAGCTTCCAAACGGTACAAGGGACAGAATAAAATAGAGCATAACTTCTTTTTTACTGAATGGGACTTCACGTGCAGCTTCCAGAAGCTGATAGATAAAAAGAATAAAAAGAAGACCGTGTAGCATACCGGCAACTTTTGTTGCCAGAGGATAATCCATCATATACTTCAGCGGCATTGCTATAAAGAGTAGGACGATGAAGGAATACCCCTCCACTTTATTGATAAAACGAAATTTTTTTAAATCAGACATTTTTTATCCTATTTATTTTTTAAAAGTATATCCAAAGTAGTTTAATCAAAGATTTTAAGTTATAATGTTGCATTTAATCAAGGAGAATAGATGCATATATCAGAGTATGATTTTGACGTAATGAAAGTAATAAAAGAGGGCTTTCGTCGTATAGAAGGGGTTAAGCAGCCTTTTGTGCTGGCATTTCTTATTTATGTAGCAGTGGCAATCGTGACCAATACTGTTTTAAGTTTCTTTTTTCCTTCACCTGTCGAGAATCCTAATCTTGTCAATCAGCAGATCGTAGGGATACTAAGTTACCCGATACTCATGCCGCTGATGACCGGTATCATGATGATGGCAGTTAAATATGCTAGAGAGGAGCCGGTGGATCCAAAGTCTGTTTTTGACTACTACGCCATAACATGGAAACTTGCTTTGGCAGGACTTTTGGTCTACATTATGACAGTAATCGGTTTTTTATTGCTGATCCTTCCCGGTATTTACCTTAGTGTAGCATATGTGTTCACACTTCCTCTCATCGCAGACAAAGGTTTGGGTATTTGGGATGCTATGGAGCTTTCACGCAAAACTGTCACAAAACAGTGGTTTAAAATAGCTGCCGTCATGGGAATATTGAGTATTGCTTTTGTGTTAGGGTTCCTTGCCCTTGGCATAGGGCTCATCTGGGCGATACCGCTCTTTTTTGTCACGCTGTACGGCCTGCTTTATCCTATGATCTTTGATGAGGTGGAGGAACAAACAACCATCATCTCTTAAATAAGTGCCTACACGGCTTCACTTCGTTACGACCGTTTCGGTTTCAAAGCTATAAACGACAAACTGTTGTCGTTTATTTACGCTTCTCATCCAATCAACTCCGCACACAGATCAAACCGGTTATGCGTCATTAAATGTACTTTTCCATGTGCTTTCATCACATCATCAAAGATGCGTTTGGAGAGGTCGAAACCTATTTCACGTTCTTTTTCTACACCGTCCATAGCCGCTAAGTTCATCTCGTCAATGATCTCTTTGGGTACGTTGATACCCGGGACCTTGTCATCTATAAAGTTGGCGGTTCTGGCTGCAACGATGGGGAATTGCCCCAAGACCAGTTGTGCCTCTTTGGCGGTTTCTCTTACGCTCATGGTTTTTGCTTCTTCAAAGAGTTCAAGAAGTTCCTTTGCACTCACAAGGTCATAAACCGGCTGCGTGATGATGGCCCTTGCACCATAGTCAAGTTTTTTTACAATACGTTTTTGAAGGCTTTTCATGTTCCTGGCATAGGAATTACTCACCGCAAACGGATAGATCGGCTTTGGAGCAGGGTTAAGCGGTTTGTTGCTGTAGTCCACACCTTTATTTAAATGATAGATGATGCTAAGGAGCAGGGTAGAGTCACGCTCAAGTACCCCTTTGACTTCCGGTTGATCCGAGAACTTTGCAGGGTCACCTGTGAGAGCCAAAATGCAACGCAGGCCAAAGTCATTCGCACCAAGGAGGGTGGATTGTAAAGAGAGTTTGTTCTTGTCTCTCATGCTCATGGTGGCAATGACAGGTTTGCCAAATGTCTGCTGTACTTTAATGGCAGAGAGGACACCGCTCATTTTGAGTTTTGCCAACGGGTTGTCCGTACAGGAGAAACCGGAGACTTTCTCATGAAGTTTATATTTTTTAATATCCTCCAAGATGTGATCAATGGAAGCCCCATGAGGCGGGTTGATCTCGACCGTGATGAACTTTTTGGTCTTGTTGCATAAAAAATCGCAGAATTCGTCAAACATAAATATTCTCTTTATAGGTTTATTGGATATAATTCTATCTAAAATATACTTTATAGTATTCCCGTTCCCACTCGGGTAAGTGGGAACGGGAATACTCAGAGAAGGAACATCATGGCTAAACTGGCAGTCTTTGACTTTGACTCTACACTCATGGATGGTGAGACCATCGACTTTTTGGCAGTGCCGCTGGGGCTTGAAGAGCAGGTTGCTGCTATCACAGAGCGAGCGATGGCCGGAGAGCTGGATTTTTACAAATCACTTAAAGCCAGAGTTGCTCTCTTGGAAGGCTTGGAGGAGCAAAAAGTAAACGACATTTGTGCTAGCCTTCCCATGATGCCAGGAGCCGCTGAGGTCGTAACAGGGCTTAAGGAGCGTGGATACACCGTTATCTGCTTTTCCGGGGGTTTTAGAAATGCCACTAAACCCGCATGTGAAAAACTGGGTGTAAATGCAGACTTTTCCAACTTCTTACATGCGGAAAACGGCATACTCACTGGGCAAGTAGGCGGGGAGATGATGTATTCTGAAGCCAAAGGAGACATGATCGTCCGTATGCAAAAGCTTCTGGGAGTTGGACGGGAAGATACCCTTGTGGTAGGTGATGGAGCCAACGACCTTAGCATGTTTGCCCATGCCGATACGCGTGTGGCATTCTGTGCAAAAGAGGTGCTTAAGGAGGCAGCAACACATTGTGTGGATGTAAAGGATTTACGAGAAATCCTAAAAATTGTGTAGGTTTGGCCATGCCGGACGTCAAATTGCAATCTGCATGGTTTGAAAGCCTATATTTTGTGAGAAACAAATGGATATGAATGAAAAACCAATGTAGCATCAGGGGTATTGTGCAGCAGCTTTTGCAACACAAAAAAGAGTTGATCTTCGGTAATTTCATTGCCATTCTTGCTACACTTCTTGTGGTGACGATTCCACTCTTCATCCCTATTATGGTAGATGAACTTCTCCTGGGTAAAGATCACCATTTCATCTCTTTTATCTCCGAACATATATGGCAGACCGATACCAAAGGATATGTACTCGGCATTTTGGTATTTATTTTGCTCTTACGTGTTCTAAGTACGTTGTTGTCGATAGTTCAGACGAAAATATTTGTTTCCATATCAAAAAATATTACTTTTAGGATGAGAGAGGCTTTGCTGCGTCACCTCAAACGTGTTTCACTTAAAGAATATGAGATGATGCGGGTAGGTGCGGTCACTTCCAAGCTGGTAACTGATGTAGAGACCATAGACGGTTTTGTAAGCTCGACCATCTCAAAACTGATCGTTGCTGTTCTGATACTCATTTTCTCTGCTGTCGTACTGCTCTGGATACACTGGAAGTTGGCACTGTTCATTCTTATTACCAATCCTATCGTGGTACTTTTTACCGTAAAACTCTCACGTAATATTGGTAAACTCAAAAAAGAGGAGAATAAAGCAGTAGAGATGTTCCAGTCTGCTCTCACTGAAACACTTGAACTCTTTCACCAGATACGTGCAGCCAACAAAGAGGAGTATTTCTTTAAACAAAGCATGCTCAAAGCCAAAGAACTTAAAGAGCATTCTGTAAATTACGGCTATAAGAGCGATGCAGCTATAAAGTTCTCTTATCTTGTCTTTTTAGCAGGGTATGAAGTTTTTAGAGCAGTGAGTATCTTGGCTGTGGCCTACAGTGACCTGAGTGTGGGACTGATGCTTGCTATCTTCTCCTACCTCTGGGTCATGGTCTCGCCTACGCAGGATATCATCAATTTTCAGTATGTATTTGCAACAGCCAAGGCAGCATGCAAGCGCATCAATACGGTTTTTGAGATGGAACAGGAACCTTTGGTAGAACAGACGAATAATCCGTTTGAGGGTATACAGAGCATAGGATTGGAAGTGAAGGATCTCTCATTCTCATATCTTGAAAATAAGCCTATATTAGAAAATATAAATATGAAGATAGGTAAGGCATCTAAAGTAGCTATTGTCGGTGCCAGCGGTAGCGGAAAGACGACCCTGGCAAATATACTTGTAGGTTTCTACCCACTGGATGAGGGGGAGATATTTTACGGTGATGTATCGAACAGGGATTTGAAACTTTCAACGATACGTGAGAATATTCACCTTATCTTGCAACATCCTAAACTCTTTAATGATACAATGCGTTTTAATCTGACACTTGGTAACAGTTATCGTGACGAACAGATCAAAGAGGCACTGCATATTGCACAGCTTGATGATGTTGTAGAGCGTTTGGATAAAGGACTTGATACCCTGGTCGGAAAAGACGGGATCAAGCTGAGCGGTGGGCAGAGGCAGCGAGTTGCTATAGCCAGAATGGTGCTGAGCAATCCCAAAGTGGTCATTTTTGATGAATCTACTTCAGCTTTGGATGTGCATACTGAGGTCAAACTCTTTGAAGCACTGCATGACTTTTTGTCTGAAAAAACAGTGATTACCATCGCACATAGGCTTAGCACAATTAAAGGTGCCGAATTTATCTATGTATTGGAAGATGGTCATGTAGTGGACAGCGGCTCCCCAAAAGAGTTACTGACCAAAGATGAGAGCTATTTTTCACAAATGTTGTAGGGTGTTGTCCCATGACAACACCAAATAGGATGACTATCAAAAAGGTGTTGTAAGGGTACAACACCCTACGAAAATGTAAGGAAACAAATTTGGATATTTTTCAGGCGATAATCATCGGAATTATCGAAGGTTTTACAGAATTTTTGCCCATCTCTTCAACAGGGCATATGATCGTAGCATCGAAATTTCTCGGTGTTGCCGAAACAGATCTTACCAAAGCGTATGAAGTCATCATCCAGTTTGCTGCTATTTTGGCCGTGATGCTGATCTATCGAGAGAAGATTACCTTTAAGAAGATCGGTCTGTGGATGAAGCTGCTCTTTGCCTTTCTGCCTCTTGCTATTGTAGGTTTTATCTTTAAAGACCAGATCAAAACACTTTTCAATGTACAGACTGTGGCCTGGATGTTCATCATCGGCGGTCTTGTTTTTCTCATCGTAGAGTATTTCTACAAAGAGCAGGAATACCATGTCAAGGATGTGGAGAAAGTAAGCTGGACACAGGCCTGGTGGGTCGGTTTTGCACAGATATTCTCTCTGGTTCCCGGTACGAGCCGTGCAGGGGCGACGATCGTCGGAGGATTGCTCTCGGGCATGGACAGAAAGACCTCTGCAGAGTTCTCTTTTCTTCTGGCCATCCCGGTTATGGCGGCGGTCAGCGGATATGACCTGCTCAAACACTATCAGGATTTTGCCGATGCCAACTGGGGTGCTTTTTTGATCGGCTTCCTTGTCGCGTTTGTTGTGGCCTATGCGACGATCAAACTCTTCCTTGCTTTTCTTCAGCGTTTCACCTTTGTGGCATTCGGTATCTACCGGATCATTTTTGGAGTTATTTTGCTGATGATAGTGTAGAGGGGGCGGATCTTTCCGCTGTCAAAGGAAATTGGATTTAAAGAGTCTCTTGCGAGTGCCTCTATTAAGTTCAAAAACAGTTTTGGACAAATTTATGGAGGGCAGATCTGTGTATCTGCCCAAAGGCAAAAATATGAAATTTAACGAATTTGATTTTCACCGCGACATAGCCAAAGGGGTGAAGATAGCAGGCTTTAGAGAACCAAGTCCTATTCAGGAGATGGCTATCCCGATCATTGCAAATGGAAGTGATATGGTTGGACAGGCTCATACGGGTACCGGAAAAACAGCAGCATTTGGTCTTCCGATGATGGATAAACTTGCCAAAGGTGAAATAGAGAGGGCTTTGGTCATTACACCAACAAGAGAGTTGGCAACACAGGTCTCGGATGAACTGTATCATCTTGGACGTTTTGCAGGGATCAGAACACTGACGGTCTATGGTGGTGTAGGGTACGGTCGTCAGATCGCACTGATCCACAAGGGAGTACAGATCGTAGTAGCAACACCCGGACGACTGAAAGACCTTTACAAAAAAGGAAAGATCGATGTCTTTAACCCGGAGATCGTAGTATTGGATGAAGCAGATGAAATGCTTGATATGGGATTCTTAGAAGAGATCAAAGAGATCTTTGAATATATCCCGCAGAACAGACAGACACTGCTTTTCTCTGCAACCATGCCGGAGCCCATTAAAGAACTTGCAAAACACATTTTATATCAACCTGAATTCATCTCAGTCGTAGGTGATGAAGAGACGACCAATAACGTGATAGAACAGCGTTACTATGTGATCAATGAGAACCAAAGAGATGAAGCGATCGTCAAACTGCTTGAGACGGAAGATGCGAATAAATGTATTATTTTCTGTCGTATGAAAAGAGAAGTGGACAGACTGACAGAACATTTGCAGGCGCTAGGCTTCAATGCGGCAGGTCTGCATGGAGACCTTGAACAACAGGACAGGGAAGTGGTCATCAAAGCTTACAGAAGAGGGCAAACGAAGATCATGGTTGCTACCGATGTGGCTGCACGTGGACTTGATGTAAAAGATGTCACCCATGTTTTCAACTACCATATCCCTTTTGACCCTCAGTCTTATGTGCACCGCATTGGTCGTACAGGACGTGCAGGGAAAAGCGGACAGGCCATCACTTTGGTAACAACCGAAGAGTTCAGAGAACTTCAGCGTATCCAAAAAGAGGTGGGGGCAGAGATGCGTTTGGCTACGATTCAAGGCGGTGAAGGCATCGATGAAGCAGGTCTTGAATATCTGGCAGATCTAGTGAGAGATATGCCTATTCACAATGAAGCCCAGACATTGATCTCCACTATGGGTGATATGGACAGGGATCTGCTTTTGGAGAAGCTGGTTTCCTGTTTTATTGAAAAAGAACAACATAATGTCGGTTCACAGATCGGCTTTGATCAGCATACCGTTGATGAGATGTTGAAAAGTTATACAAGTGAACAAAAAGCTACGCGAAATAACAATCGCAGAAAAAAGAGAAGATAATTCTCTGTTTTTAACAAAGAACAAGCAAAACTGTTTTAAAATTTGTACATAAACTAAATAATGAAGGTGTTCATATGGAAATCAATTTAGTAGGTGAAAGCCTTAAGTTTATGGTATTGGGGATGTTGATTGTCTTTGTGTTTCTTGCTGTGCTCGTCCAGGTAATGAAGCTTCAGGCTAAAATTATCAATAAATACTTCCCAGACAAAGCGCCCGCTGTACCTACGTCGACAACTACACAAGCTACAGACAATGCACATCATGTTGCAGCTATTGTCGCAGCTATTTCAGAATTTCGTAAAAATAAATCGTAAACAAGGTAACTTAAATGGCTAAAAAATATATTGATGTAATGGATACGACTTTTAGGGACGGATTTCAGTCTGTCTTTGGCGGTCGTGTACTTATGGATGATTTTTTCCCTGCGGTAGAAGCAGCGAAAAATGCAGGTATCACTCATTTTGAGTTCGGTGGGGGAGCGAGATTCCAATCCCTTTATTTCTATCTTCAGGAAGATGCATTTCAAATGATGGACGGTTTCAGAGAGATCGTCGGACCGGATGCGAATTTACAAGTACTTTCACGGGGGATCAACACCGTAATGCTTGATACAGGCAGTCGTGAGATGATCGATCTCTTTGCCAAGATGTTCAAAAAACATGGTACAAGCACAGTACGTAACTTTGATGCGCTGAATGATGTTAACAACCTAGCCTATAGTGCAGAGTGCATTAAGAAACACGGATTGAATCATGAAGTGGTCGTTACCATGATGGACCTCCCCCCGGGATGCAAGGGTGCTCATGACGTGCCTTTTTATGAAAAAACACTTAGAAATATCTTAGACAGCGGAATTGCATTTGACAGTGTCTGTTTTAAAGATGCTTCCGGTACAGCCAATCCCCATAAAGTGTATGAGACGATCGCTATGGCGAGAAAACTTCTTGGCGAAAGTGTGCACCTTAGACTTCATACACATGAGACAGCAGGTGTTTCTGTAGCATCTTACCTTGCAGCACTGGAAGCCGGGGCAAACGGTATCGATATGGCTGCTTCTCCGGTAAGTGGCGGAACATCTCAGCCGGATATCCTTACAATGTTGCATGCGACCAAAGGGACGAACTATAACCTTGGTGACTTGAAGCTCAATAAGATACTTAAGTATGAAGACAGACTCAAAGAGTGTCTTGCAGAATATATGATACCGCCTGAAGCAACTCAGGTTTCACCGCTTATCCCATTCTCTCCTATGCCTGGCGGTGCGTTGACAGCCAATACTCAAATGATGAGGGATAGCGGTGAGTTGGATAAATTCGATAAAGTGATCGCTGCAATGAAAGAAGTTGTAGAACGTGGCGGTTACGGTACATCCGTAACACCGGTAAGCCAATTCTACTGGCAGCAAGCCTATGCGAACGTCATGTTCGGCCCATGGAAGCAGATCGCTCCGGGGTATGGCCGTATGGTATTGGGTTACTTTGGTAGAACACCGGTTAAAGCGGATGATGAGATCATTAAGCTTGCAAGTGAAAAACTAAATCTTGAACCGACAACTGAAAACCCTCTTGATATTGCAGATAGAGATGAAACAAAATCTATTGCGCACTGGGAAAAAGTGCTTGAAGAAGAAGGACTTGAAGCGACAGAAGAAAATGTCTTCATAGCAGGTGCATGTGATCAAAAAGGTATTGCGTTCTTGAAAGGCGAGAGTCCTCTCATGGTAAGAAAAGGTAAAAACAACAGTGGAGAAGCAGAAATGGCAGGAAATTATACAGTAGTAGTAGATGGTAAGAAATACAGTGTTCAGGTAGCAGAAGGCGAAGCAGATATTCAGATCTCCGAAGCAGCACCGACAACAACACCGGCGGCAGCGGCACCGACACCGGCACAGGGTGTAGGTACGGTAGAAATTCATTCCCAGACACCGGGTAATGTATGGAAGATCCTCAAGAATCCGGGTGATACAGTTGCTGAAGGTGATGTGATCATGATCCTTGAGGCAATGAAAATGGAAATTGATATTGCAGCCCCACAAGCAGGGAAAATAGCTTCTATTAACGTCAGTGTAAATGATGCGGTAGCAGACGCACAACTTTTAGCCACAATGGAGTAATTATGAAGATCAAACATCTGTTACTTTTAGTGTTGTTTGCTTTTGCTTTTTTGACAAATGTTGCAACGGCAAGTGAACATGAAACAACTGCAAAGCAGTTCATGACACAGGAAGAGTTGATTGCACAGGAGAAAGCAACCTACCAGCCAAAAAGTGTTACCGGACTCATCGCAAGTTTTTTTCATACGACAGGCCTGGATGCTATTGTTAATCCTAAAGAAGGGGTAAAGAACGGTCAGGGCAAAGAAATGTCAAAGTTTGCACAGAGCTGGGGACGCGTGATCATGTTCCTTATTATCTTCGTTCTTTTTTATCTTGCTATTGCCAAAGGATTTGAACCACTCCTTCTACTTCCTATCGCTTTTGGTGGACTTTTGGCCAATATTCCTATTGCCAATATGACAGGACCTGAGGGTATGCTCGGAATTATCTATAATATGGGTATTGCGAATGAGTTCTTTCCTCTGCTTATTTTTATGGGTGTTGGAGCAATGACTGACTTCGGACCACTTCTTGCCAATCCTAAGACAGCACTGCTTGGCGGCGCAGCACAGTTTGGTATCTTTGGTTCACTGGTAGGAGCTGCTGCACTTTCACAATACACCGGTATGGTCGACTTTACCTTAAAACAGTGTTCGGCAATCAGTATTATCGGTGGAGCCGATGGTCCAACCTCTATCTTTATCGCCTCTGCATTGGCACCTGAAATGCTTGGAGCGATTGCTGTTGCAGCATACTCTTATATGGCATTGGTTCCGGTCATTCAACCACCGATAATGAGAGCACTTACAAACAAAGAAGAACGTCAAATTGTGATGAAGACCACAAGAAAAGTAAATAGAATTGAAAAACTTATTTTCCCTCTTGTTGTGATTATTCTGATCGCGCTCATCCTTCCGGATGCTGCACCGCTGATGGGTTCATTTGCATTTGGTAACTTTGCAAAAGAGTCAGGGGTTGTTGACAGACTTTCCAATGAGATGCAGAATTCGTTGATCAATATAGTGACGATCTTTCTTGGTTTTGGTGTGGGTATGACACTTCAGGCAGATAAATTCCTTGTAGCTGAAACATTGGGGATCATGGTCATCGGTCTTATTGCCTTTGCTGCCGGTACAGCGGCAGGTGTACTGATGGCTAAGATTATGAATAAATTCTCAAAAGAGCCTATTAATCCACTTATTGGAGCAGCAGGTGTCTCTGCAGTACCAATGGCAGCAAGGGTGGCGAGTAAGGTCGGTTCAGAAGAGAAACCGGGTAATATTTTACTCATGCATGCCATGGGTCCGAATGTTGCAGGGGTTATCGGTTCAGCAGTTGCGGCAGGTGTACTGCTTTCAATTTTTAAATAATAATTAGGGAGTGAATCTTTTTCACTCCTTTAAACGTTTAAAGTATAAATCAGAAAAAAATGTTTTTTTGAATTATGCTTTAGCATAAAATCTTATATGTACAAAGAGGATACCATGAGTACCAAAACGCCCAACGGACTTGACAAGCTAGGATTGAAAAACATTGGAGATGTTTACTATAATTTAAGTTATGATGAGTTGCAAGCGCATGAAGTAAACAGTCACGAGTGTAAGATATCTACAACAGGCACAGCAATGTGTGATACAGGTATCTTTACAGGACGTAGCCCAAAAGATAAATATTTTGTAGACCAGCCGCCATCCAATAAATATATTGCCTGGGGCGAGGTTAATCAACCGATCAAAAAAGAGATCTATGATGAACTGTTGGATATTACACTCTCGCAACTTTCCGGTAAGAATATTTATGTTACAGATGTTTTTTCAGGTGCGAGTGCAGCCAGCAAGAGAGCGATAAGATTTGTAACTGAAGTAGCATGGCAGGCACACTTCGTCAAAAACATGTTCATTCGTCCTACGGAAGAAGAACTGGAAACGTTCGAGCCGGACTTTACAGTATATAATGCATGTAAAACTGTAGATGAAAAGTACAAAGAGCATGGTTTGCATTCTGATGTCTATGTTGTATTTAATATAGAAGACAATATTTCTATTATCGGTGGTACCTGGTATGGTGGTGAGATGAAAAAAGGTATCTTCTCCATGATGAACTATTGGCTGCCGCTTGAAGGCAAACTTTCTATGCACTGTTCTGCAAATGTAGGTAAAGATGGTGATGTATGTCTTTTCTTTGGGTTGTCAGGTACAGGGAAAACAACACTTTCAACAGACCCCAACAGGGCACTTATAGGGGATGATGAACATGGTTGGGATGAACATGGTGTCTTTAACTTTGAGGGTGGATGTTATGCAAAAGTGATTAATCTTGATCCAAAATCTGAACCTGAGATCTATGGCGCTATTACAAAAGATGCACTTTTGGAGAACGTTGTGTCCGATGAGCATGGCAAGGTTGACTATGAAGATGGTTCTAAAACAGAGAATACACGTGTCTCTTATCCGATAGAACATATTAAAAATCATAAAGAAGACCTGCAGGCTGGGCATCCAAAGAATATCATTTTCCTTTCTGCAGATGCTTTTGGTGTTTTACCGCCGGTATCCAAGCTGACCAAAGAGCAGGCAATGTACTATTTCCTAAGTGGGTATACGGCTAAAGTTGCCGGTACCGAAAGAGGGATCACTGAACCGGTCGCAACATTCTCTGCGTGTTTTGGTGAAGCATTCTTGCCGCTTCACCCAACTGTGTATGCCAAATTGCTCGGAGAAAAGATCGATGAGCACGGTGTAAATGTGTATCTGGTCAATACAGGCTGGACGGGCGGTCCTTACGGTACAGGTAAACGAATGAGTATCAAAAATACCAGAGCATGTATCAATGGTATCTTAAGCGGCGCTATTTTAAATTCAGAATTCGATACACTGGATACCTTCAATCTTGCAATACCTCATACACTCGAAGGTGTCGATACGGAAGTACTCAACCCGAGAAATACATGGGAAGACAAAGCTGAATACGATGCAATGTTGGCAAAACTCGCAGGTATGTTCCAGAAGAACTTCCACCGTTATGATGACAAGGGTGGAGAATTTGACTTCGCTTCAGCAGGTCCACAACTTTAAAACCTCTTTCCCTTCTCTTTGAGAGGGGGCATTCTATTCTTACTTATATGCCTCTGATATACACATATTCTAAGCTCAAATTAATTTATGTTTAAAGTTTTTAGTCCTATAATTAACTAACCAGTTAATTAATTAGGATCTTTATGCCAAAAAAAATACAAAAACGGGATGCAGAAGTCTCCAAACAGCTTATCATCACCCATGCGATCGAACTCTTTTCCCAAAAAGGGTATGCTTCGGCCTCGATGGATGAATTGGCGGAACGCTGCGGACTGAACAAAGCGATGGTCTTTTACTATTTCAAGAATAAAAAAGGGCTTTATGAAGCGGTCATGCGTGAAATACTAACACAAATACAGCAGACTATTGTTGAAGAGAACAAGAAGCATAGTACTCCCACGAAGGAACTGGAAGGGTTCATCCGTACCTATGCAAAGTTCGCCTGTGAACATCCCTATCTCCCTTCTTTACTGCTTAAAGAACTCAGTGACAGCGGTGCAGTCGTTCCCGAAATGCTCTTTGCATCGATGCGGAAGCTTTATGCACTTTTCACTGATATTCTCAAACGGGGCGAGGCAAAGGGCTGTTTCCACAATGCTGTGCCGATGATACTCTATTTTATGGTACTGGGCACGATCAATCTGATGGTAACTACCAAGCCGCTGAGAATAAAAGCAGCCGAGCTGGATGATATAGAAGTAGATACCTGTACAGAGTGTGATATTGAAGAGATCGCAGAATATGTCATCGAAAAGATCAAACTTATGCTAAAGGAGAACAGGTGAGAAACAACACATTGAAAATAGGACTGTCGCTGCTCCTGGCAGGACAGCTGGCCCATGCCGTAACTATCACTACACTGCTCGATGCAGTCAAACAGCGGCCCCAGAGTACACTTGATGCTCTCGAGGTCCAAAGAGGTGCACTGGGAGAACGCAGGATCTCGGACAAACTTATGCCAAAACTTGATGCTTTTGCCGGGTATGAGATCTATAACCGTCCTTCAAACCTGAGGCCGGTACTTCCGTCTGAAATGCAAACCCCGGGTGCGGCGCTTCCATTCAGTAAGAACATCAGCCGCCTTGGGGTACAGTTCAGCTGGCCTGTATTTGTAAAATCCCTCTATACCCTCAAAGAGAAAGCTTCGCTCATGCATCTGGCTGCTAAAGACAAAAAGAAGCTCAACCTCATACAGAGAGAAGCTGGCGTTGTGGGTGCTGTGGCATACCTGCGCTACATGGAGTCACTCAAAGGTGCTCTTTTGGCCAAAGAGAGGTCCATACTGGCAACCAGAAAAAAGGTTGCACTCATGGTCAAAGAGGGACGCGCCGCACAGAGTCAGCTGCTTACACTTGATACGCATATCAATGAGCTGAAAATGAATATTGTCGGCATCGATCAACAGAGGAACAGCCTTTTTGCCAAGGTGGAGACTCTGACCGGCATTTCACCCAGACAGAGTGTACCGCTGCGTCAAAAGGGACGTATCAAAAAAGAAAAGATCTTTGCACTGCTTCCTTTGGAAAAGAAACTTCGGGCAAGCCAGGCAGGCATAAAGGCCGCCAAAGAAAACTATTACCCTACGCTTGCGATGAAGGGTAGCTATACCCGCAGTCATGGTGATGCCTACAACAACGATGAGTCGGTGAACACGAACTACGGCATGCTGGGCCTCTATGTGAATATCCCGATTTATGACAGCAGCAAGTCCACTGCGGTGGAAGAAGCAAAACTGGACTACTACAAAGAGAGATCTCTGGTGGACGATACACGTGACACACTGGGCGTCAAAGCCAGAGAGCTCAGCCGCGAGATCGTACTGCTTGGGCGTTCGTTCAAACTGGCACAAAAAAGCGTAAAAGAGCAGAAAACACTGCTGAAAGTCGCCAAAGTTTCTTTGGAAAATGAAGTCATCACGCAGGAGGAGTACCTCCGTTACGAAGATGCGCTTGCCAATGCCAAGGCGAACCTCTACAAAATACGTGCACAAAAATGGCAGGACATTGCACAACTAGCTGTTATCTACGGAAATGATTTAAGAAGGATAGTAAAATGATAAAAACATTGGGAAAACGTATACTGGTACTGTTGGTGATCGCTGCGATCGTGGTCGGAGGTATGATGCTTGTCAAGGCCAAAAGAGCGAAAGAGGCACAGACCCCACTGCCTGAGGTCTATCCGATGGTGGTGAAAACGATGCAGTTAAAACCTTCAAAGGTACAGTTGACACTGCCTTATATTGCCGAGGTACAGAACGATGAGAATGTGCTGCTTGCTTCCCGTATGTCTGCACGTGTTCTGAGCATTAAAAAAAGCGGTGAGGCAGTGAAAAAAGGCGATGTGGTCGCTATACTCGACACAGAAGAGCTCAAAGCAAATATAGGTTCGGCAAAGATCGCTTTGGCAAACCTGCTTAAAACCCATAAAAGAACGCAGGCACTCTATAAGGTCAAGGGGGCTTCTGTTGAACAATTGCAAAAGGAAGAATCGAATATTGCAGCACTCAAAGCGAAGCTCAAAGCGCTCAAGAATCAAATGAGTTACGCTACACTTATTGCTCCCGTATCAGGTGTGATCGCAAAAGCTTTCGAGACGGAAGGAAGTATTGCGATGCCAGGTAAACCGCTACTGAAGATCTCTGCAACAAAAGGTTTCTCATTCATTGCCAGACTGCCAGACGGGATCAAACCGGAATCAATCCTTTTTCAAGGGGAAATGTATCCGTTACAGGCACTTGGAAGTACATTCCAGGGGCTTAATGAGTACAAAGCCTATGTCAATGCGGGACATTTGACGGCAGGAGAAACGGCCGAGATCCGTGTGGTTGTATTTGACGGTAAGGGAACCAAGCTTCCTTTTGATGCTATTTTGGACAGGAACGGGAAAAGTTATGTATTTGTGATCCAAAACGACAGAGCCGTGCCCAAAGAGGTACACATCCTGCAGAAGGGTGAGGAAGGGGTCGTTATCAAAGAAGATCTGAAACAAGAGAAGGTCGTCGTAGCCAAACCGGATATCCTACTGAAGCTCCTTACAGGTATTGCAGTTAAAGTAGAAGGATAGAACAATGTTTGAATTTTTCTATAAACGCCCGTATCTGCTGTATTCTTTGATCGCAGGTTTTTTTATTATGGGAGTCATTGGCTTGACCACAATGCCCAAAAATCTTTTTCCCGATGCCAACCCGCCAAAAGTCGTGGTGATCACTTCCGTACCGGGAGCTACAGCAAAAGTAGCGGCCAGTACGGTCTCCAAACCCATAGAAGAAGAATTGGCAAGACTGGGCTTTGTGACTGATGTGAGTTCGGTGAATGTAGCGAACTTTTCCATTGTCTCGGCAGAATTTGGTTACAAAAAAAGTCTTAATGAAGCGGCAGTGGATGTGGCCAATGCGCTTAACATTGCCAAGGCGAAGATCCCTTCCGGATTGAATCCGGCTATTTATACTGCCGGAGATTTCACTCTGCCGGTAGATGTAATGGCACTCAGCCCCCAAAATGATGCCATTACGCTTGATCAGATCAGAAAGATCACCGATTCGTTCATCAAACCCTACCTGCTTAGTAATCCGAATATAGGGAATGTTGAAGTATTCGGCGGTTATCAGAGTGCCGTCAATATAGAGATCGACCCCTTCAAAGCCAAAAAATACGGGGTGGAGTTTGAGACAATAGCCAAAGTGATCACAGCACAGAACAAAGATATTCCTGTAGGCTTTATTAAGGGTGAAAACAGTTTTTATACAGTGACTATTTATGGTGAGAAAGACAATGTACTTGCACTTGAGAATCTTCTTATCAAACCCAATGTAAGACTCAAAGATATTGCCGATGTGAAATGGGGACACCAAAAACGTACCAGTGGTTATCTCGGTAATGGCAAAAAGAGTATTGCATTGGCGATCCAGAGGGCACCGGGCGGGAGTGTACTGGATGTTTCCAAAGCAGCCCGAGCAGAGATGGCAAAATTGCAAAAACAGTACCCAAACATCCAGTTTGAGATTTCCGATACACAGAGAGATCTCATAGAACAGGCCAATGACAATATGCTTGAAGCGCTGCGTGATGCCATACTCTATACACTTTTGGTCATTATGATATTCCTGGGGAACTTTAGGGCGATCATCGCTGCGGGACTCTCCATCCCTATGGTGTTCTTCTCAACGATTGCCATCATCTGGATGACAGGCGGAGAGCTCAATATCGTTATCTATACAGCGATCATCCTGGCACTGGGAATGTTGACCGATGATGCGGTCGTGGTATTGGAAAATATTGAACGACACCTGATCGAGACCAAAGAAGACTTGCAGACAGCCATCAAGAACGGGACCAAAGAGGTATTAAGTCCTGTTTTTGCGGGGACGGTCGCTACGATCGCGATCTTGTTCCCGCTGATGTTCGTCGGTGGCTTCCCTCAAAAGATCTTCAAACCGCTGATCGAAACACTGATAATTGCATTGTTGGTGAGCTGGTTCCTCTCCATTACTTTTATTCCGCTGCTCTCAGCATGGCTCTATAGAAATGGGGTCAGAAAGAGCAAAGTAGAAGAAGGTTTTGAATGGTTCTATGCCCATACCATAGGGAAACTGGTTGTCCCCTATGAAGGGATCATCAAGTTCTCAAACAACGGATGGAAGAGAACCAGAAGAGTCATTTTGACACTTGGGGTACTTGCTTTTTTGATCTTCTCTTTGAAAAACATCATGCCGACCATCGGTAAAGATGCGATGCCGCCTATGGATACAGGTATCATTAAAGCACAG
This sequence comes from Sulfurovum sp., assembly GCA_024762315.1. Classification (GTDB taxonomy): domain Bacteria; phylum Campylobacterota; class Campylobacteria; order Campylobacterales; family Sulfurovaceae; genus Sulfurovum. The sequence continues at coordinate 4,882 of JANTHR010000013.1, read as the reverse complement.
ATCGCTTTTTCTGCCAATGAAACGGTTGACCATGCAGAAGTGAAGCTCAAACCGTTCTTAACCTGGCTTCACAAGCAGCCCTGGGTAGAAAAAAGTTCCATCGCCTTTGGCGGAGAAATGGGTGTATTGAGCCTTGGTAGCGGTAATCTTCCGACAGAAGCGACCATTACGATCAACAGTGTGAACCGCTTTGAACGTGACCAGTCGATCTGGGAACTTGAAAATGAGATCAGAGACAGACTTTCGCATATAGAAGGGATCAAACGCAATGATGTCTTTGACTTTGGGGCAACGGCACTCTCGTCCATCAAAGCAACGGTCGATACGCGTATCTCTTCACCTCAGATCGAGGGTTTGAACGACTATTCCAAAGAGATCGCAGAAGCGATGAAAACGGTTAAAGGACTTACTTCCGTCTCTACAAGCTGGGACAAGGACTTTAGTGAATATGTTATCGACATAGACCGGAACAAAGCTCTGCGTTACGGTATCACCCCTTACAATGTGGCTATGCAGATCCCTATCAAAGGACAAGTAGCTTCCCTGAATGCCAACCTGGAGTCGATGAATACACAGTTCGTGCGTATCTATCTCAAGGATAAATTCACCAAAAACCTTGAAACCTTGCAACTACTGCCGATCCATACAAAATTCGGTGATATACCTCTTTCGCAGATAGCGTCCATCAAAAAAGAGCTGACCTATGCAAAGATCGAACGTGATAAGATGCTCTATAGTCTGGATGTCAACGGTTACAGGGCCAAGCGGCCGGTGACACACTTGACAGATGACACACTTGAAGCACTCAAAAATGTCAAGAGTGAGGGTTTTGTGCTCACACAGACAGGTGATCAGGCACAGATCAATGACAGCTTTAGACGTATGGCAAAAGCGATAGGCCTGGGTATTGTCATTCTCTTAATGGCTTTGATCGCCATCTACAGATCGGTCAGATTGGCCCTGATCATGATACTGGTACTTCCGCTCTCTATGATAGGCGCAAGCTGGGGCATGCTGCTCTTTGAGAAGCCAAGCTGTATGCCGAGTTTGTTGGGTATTTTGCTGCTCTTTGGGATCATCATTAAAAATGCGATCTTGCTGATAGACTTTTATCAGGACAACAAAGAAAAAGGAAAGAGTAATTTTCAGAGTGCTCTAGACAGTGTGACCGTCAGATTCAGACCGGTCATGATGACCGCATTTGCGACGATCGCAGGGATGATCCCAATAGCCCTTGAGCAGGCGGTGGGATTGGAAAGACTCTCTCCACTTGCCGATGTTGCCATCGGGGGACTTTTAATAGGTACGCTTTTGACTTTGATCTATGTACCGATGTATGCGTATATCTTTGATAAGAAGTAAGCAAATAAAACGAGCAAAAAAGGAAAAATATTGAAATTACATTATACAGGACCAAAACCGACGATATCCCAACATGGTATATTTTTTAAAAACGGAAAAGAAGATAAATATATCTATCTTAAGCTGGCAGTAAATGTATTGCTTGCTATTGATAAAGATTATAATAAGCAAGAAAAATATGAAACATATATAGCGGACCATAACAATTTAACAGATGAAAAACTTTTGGAAATACTAACAATGTATGAGCCAAATCTTGAAGAACATGTTGAAAATGAAGAAAAACGGTATGAGAAACATATTGATAGTATGATCGAAGAAGTCAAACATACATTGTTGACAGAGGAAGAAAAATCGAACTGGATAAAAATATCAATATAATGAGACCCTATATGATACAAAGAGAGATAAATAAATTGTATTATGTCCATTGCATTAAAGCTATCAAAGGGATAATACATAAAGACAGGATCAAAGAAATCGATATAGATTTCAGTTTGCAACATTTGCATGTTCTGGAATCTATTGTAGGTAATTTGGAATATGGAACAAAATCAATACCAACTACGATTAAAATCAATCCTAATAATGAGGGAAGAATGATGGCACGATTATATATAAATCAAAGTGAGGAAAATACGAAAGAATATTAATGAAAAATTTGCAGATGAATATAAAAGAGTTTTTTGCTTACGGTGAAAAAGTACCCGGCTATGAAGTGCGGGTGCTTAACGAAAGGGAAGCGCGCGCTGCGGCAGCCATTCTGTTCGTTGGCGCTTTCCTGGGGCTGGCTAACGGCGTGATGTTGGGAACAGCGGTCTTTTCTGAGTATTTTGTGACCTTCTTTGCCATCGATTTTACGATGCGCATCATCCAGCCGCGTTATGCACCCAGTTTGATGCTGGGACGCTTTTTTGTACAGAACCAGAGGCCCGAGTATGTGGGTGCAGCACAGAAGCGTTTTGCCTGGTCACTGGGGTTCATCCTGGCCTGGCCGATGTTCTACTACCTGGTCATCGACTTTCAGCCCAATCCGCTCAAAGTCCTGGTCTGTCTCATCTGTATGGCGCTGCTCTTTTTTGAAATGGCATTTTCCATCTGTCTGGGGTGTAAGATCTTCGAATGGGTCAAGAAAAAGGACCCGAAGTACTGCCCGGGCGGCGTGTGCGAAATGCAGATCAAAGAGCCTGTACAGACTTTCTCTTCCGCTCAGAAGATGATCCTGATCGTTACCGTACTGGCCATGGGGTACGGTGTGTATGCCTATTTCACCAAACTGCCCGACAGGACTATCTTTGTCAAGAAGATGAAGACACTGATGATGTCTCAGGCAGAACTCGATGCCATGCAAAAGGCAAAAGAGAAGGCCGAAGAGGATGCCTTCTTCAATGATGAGGATTTTTAAGCCCGTTTTCTCTCTACCTTTCGACTTTGAGGAGTTCTTCTGCTCTATATGAATAGGTAGATTTAAATAAATAAAACTAAATATCAAGATATATTGATATAATATAAAAAATATGCTATACTTTCCACAGTATCATTCAAAGGATCCCCATGTGGAAAGAAACAGTCGACCATTTGACCGTCGATATACTCGGATTGACGGGCAGGGTCAACGACACAGTCAACTTTTTTATTTATGACACCGTAAAGATACTCTTTTTGCTGATAGTCATTATTTTTGTGGTCTCCTATTTGAGAACGCACTTCAACACGGAGTATGTCAGAGCGCACCTTCAGGGAAAGTCAGAACTCTACGGGAACGTCCTTGCCGCACTGTTCGGGATCATCACACCCTTTTGTTCCTGCTCGGCCATTCCGCTCTTTTTGGGGTTCATTCAGGCGCGTATCCCGCTGGGCGTGACCTTTTCGTACCTGATCTCCGCTCCGATGAACAACGAGATCGCCATAGCGATGCTCTTCACGCTCTTTGGCTGGAAGATCACGGCGGTCTACATCGGTTTCGGGCTCTTTGTCGCGATCGTAGGCGGCTATGTTATCGGGAAGATGGGGATGGAAAAATATATCCTCATTCCTGTCACGCCGATGGAAGGCGAGCTTGAAGAGGTCGAGATAAAAATGACCACGAAAGAGCGGGCTAAAGAGGCATGGGACTATACCTGGGACATTTTCAAAAAGATCTGGCTCTACGTTCTCATCGGTGTGGGCGTGGGTGCCTTCATCCACGGCTATGTGCCTGCCGAGTTCATCGCCAAGTATGCCGGAGGAGATACCTGGTACGGCGTACCGTTAGCAACAATCCTCGGTATCCCTATGTACTCCAACACAGCGGGTGTCATGCCGCTTGTAGAGGTGCTCACAGACAAAGGGATGCTGCTTGGAACAGCACTGAGCTTCATGATGGCCATCACCGCACTGAGCCTGCCTGAAGCGATGATCCTTAAGAAGATCCTCCATATGAAACTGATCGCAATTTTTTTTGGTATCGTAGGACTTGGTATCATTGCTATCGGATATCTTTTTAACTTTATATTATAGGAGAAACAATGAAAATAGAAATACTCGGTACGGGATGTGCCAAATGCAAAACACTGGAAAAAGTCGTCCATGAGGCGGTCGCCAAAGTGGGTGGTTTCCATCAGGTAGAAAAAGTAGATGACATCATGGAGATCATGAAGTACAATGTCGTTAGCACACCCGGCCTTGTCATTGACGGTGAAGTGAAGTCTACGGGAAAACTGTTGAGTGTTGATGAAGTGGTAAAGCTCATAGAAGAAGCACAAAAGAATGCTTAAAAAAGTATTCAGTTCGCGAAGTGATGTCATCAATAAAAACATCGGCAGGTAAACATGGGTGAACTGCAGCCCTTCATTGCCCATCTTCTGGAGTCGAACTCTCTGCTTGCCTATGCGGGTGCTTTTCTTTCAGGCAGTATCACTGCAGCAGCACCCTGTTCACTGGTAGTCGTCCCGCTGCTTGTGGGCAGTGCCGTGGCACTGAACAAAGACCTCGAGGGCAGAAAGAAAGTGGTCTACACGTACCTTTTCACCGCACTCTTTGCACTGGGTGTAGCGCTGAGTTTCTCCATTCTGGGCTTCATAGTCGCCAAGTTCGGCGGTTTCTTCTCCGTTGCACCGATGTGGGCCTACCTGGTCGCGGGGATGGTGAGCATCCTTATCGCACTTTATGCGTTTGGCGTGCTTGGAGAGGTGGACAAATCGGCCATCATACACCGGCTGATACATTACCGTCTCTTTGGCGGTTTCCTTATCGGTCTTATCTTCGGACTTGTCAGTACCCCCTGTGCCTCTGCACCGCTTTTTGCTATTATGTCCTTAGTCGGCAGCAGCGGTTATCTGCAGGCCTACGGGCTCATCCTCACCTTTGCGCTGGGGCACTCTTTACTGCTGCTGATCACCGGTGTCTCTGTAGGCTTTGCACAGAGTATAGCTTCGAGCAGGGGGCATAGGGGTCAGGTGATAATGATAACTTAATCTTCTCTATGCTATATTCACCAAAGCCAAGGAGTATCCATGCCCAGAAAACCCCGTATAGAACT
>JANTHR010000012.1 GCA_024762315.1 Sulfurovum sp. | reverse complement strand
ACCGGTGAGACGATGGGCTCTATGATCGCTGCAATAGCATACATCAAACCCCATATCATAGGGCTTGATATTGAGGATTTTGATACCATCATCAACTTGGTACACTCCTTGATAGTCAAAAATACCACTGCCAAATCTGCACTGGAAATAGCCCTGTATGATTTGAAAGCAAAATCGGAAAAACTTCCCCTCTACCAAATGCTTGGCGGCACACAGACCAGGTTTAAAACAGACATCACCATAAGCATGGGCGAGATAGACAAAATGGTGACAGACAGCCTTGATGCTGTTGCACTGGGGTATGATACACTCAAGATAAAGATAGGTGATGATCCGCAAAAAGATGTAGAACGTGTAATAGCCATACATGATACACTAGATGATAACATCAAACTCAGACTCGATGCCAACCAGGGCTGGAGTGCGCAGGAGAGCGTCTCCCTGCTTCATGCTCTGGAGAGACAAGATATTATTGCTGAGTTCATAGAACAGCCTGTGCGTGCCGATGACCATGAAGGACTGAAGTATATCAAAGAGAGGGTCCGGACTCCCCTGCTTGCCGATGAATCTATCTTCTCAGTAAAAGATGCCCGAAGACTTTTGGAGATGCAGGCTATAGATTACGTCAATATCAAACTGGCAAAAACTGCCGGTATCACTCAGGCATTGGAATTGGCGGATCTTTGTAAAGGTTTTAACACCAAGTGCATGATAGGCTGCATGTTGGAGGGGCCCATAAGCGTAGCTGCCGGCGTGCATGTGGCTTCTGCCAAAGCTGATGTCATCACGATGCTTGACCTGGATGCGGTCAGTCTGCTGGCTTCACATCCTGTTGAGAGTTCCATTATCTTTAATGAAAGTGAGATCATTTTGAGTGAAGATGTGGGGTTGGGTGCAAAATACACAAACAGTACACCAATCATTAACTAAAATGCAATATTATTATTTAAAAATTAAAGAACCGAACATGTATAAAAAAATAGCCTTGGCCACCCTCCTCCTTTTTAGCTTTAACTCTCTACAGGCAGACTATACACTAAAAGTCGGCAAACGTCCTAAAAGCAGGATAGACCGTATGCCAAAAGGTGTTGTGGCAGATATGAAAAATATACCTCAGGACCCTGCTTTTTATGCAAAACAGATAAAGAATTTTCCCAAATGGAAACAAAAGAAGCTCGATAAGGAATTCAATGAAAAGTATTTCCAACCCTGGGATTTGAAGAAAATTGATATTCCAAAAGAGGATTTCGGATGGGAGACCCGCTTCATTACAAAAAAGCCGATATACAGGGAAAACGGCAAAATTATCCCTCCGTACATTTACAATAAATGGCTCAGAAACGCACAAATGCACAAGCTTGATAGTAAAAAATATAAAGCAATCACCATAAGACATACCGATGTCAAGGCTCTGCCTACATCTACAGCATTTTACCGGGATCCCAGACGTGTAGGCGAAGGGTTTCCTTTTGACTACAATCAGAATTCGGCCCTGCACATCAATGTACCCCTTTACATCTCACATTTCTCCAAAGATAGACGCTGGGCATACGTAAGGGCCTCCTACTCTTTCGGTTGGGTCAAAATATCCGATCTGGCACTGGTGAACAACGAATTCATTCAAAAATTCAAAAACGGCAGATATGCAATGACCATAAAAGATAATCTAAGACTTTATGATGATAAAAAAAGATCATTTTCGATGGTCAAACTGGGTGCCCTCTTCCCTGTAAGTAATGATGGCCAGAGCTATTTAGCAGCAAGACGAAATGCAAAAGGTCAAGCCCGTATTCACACTGTAAAAGCAGGTGACCCAAATATCATAGCCAAAAAGCCGCTTCCATTCACACCTGAAAATGTAGCGATGCTGGCAAAAGAGTTCTATGGGGAACCTTATGGCTGGGGCGGAAGCTATGAGTGTCGTGACTGTTCTGCCACTACGAGAGATTTTTTAGGGGCATTTGGTATTTTTCTGCGCCGTAATTCCTCAAAACAGGCTAAAGACGGAAGAACCATTAAGATCAAAGGTCTACCCAAAACAGTCAAAAAGAGAACCATCATAGAAAAAGCACAACCGTTTCGTTCTCTGCTTTATGTCCCGGGGCACATCGTACTTTATTTGGGGGAGTATAAAGGTGAACCGGTGGTTATGCATACCTACTGGGGTATACGAAAGAATGACGGGACAAAGCTGATCACGGGGAGAACGATCATTACGACCACGGAACCGGGTAAAGAACGTGCCGATGTCAAAGAGAGAAGCAAACTGATCAATACTCTCAAAACTATCGTGAATTTTTGACTCTTTTCGCTAAGATTACACCATGAAAAGCAGAGAAAAAATAAAAATATTCACAACAACGATCATTGGAGGAGACTTCAAGGGTAAAAAGATAGAGATACCCGACATCTCTACGACCCGGAGTTCAAAGTCCATACTCAAAGAGTCATTCTTCAATACGATCCAATTCGATATTATCGGTAAGAACTTTGTTGAGGTTTTTGCCGGCAGCGGCTCAGTGGGACTTGAAGCACTCAGCCGCGGTGCTGCACAGTGCTATTTCATGGAGTACAATAAAATAGCCTTTCGATGCCTGGAAAACAACATAAAAAATACTGATCCAAGCAGATGCCATGCTTTTTACGGTGACAGCTTTGAAAAGTTTGCTACCGTCTATGAGATGGTGAAAAGAACGGGTACAAAAACCTACTTCTACTTTGACCCTCCCTTCTCTACACGTGACGGCATGGATGAGATCTATGACAAGACCATTGCACTTATAGAAACGATCGAACACGAAGTGTGCGAAATGGTGGCTGTAGAACATATGACAAAGCTTGATATGCCTGAGCATATAGGTATTCTGGAACTTGTAAAACGTAAAAAATTCGGTAGAAGTACCATGACCTACTATAGACCAAAGGATATCTAATGGCAAAAAAAGAAGACCACATTGCCCTTTTCATAGACTGTGACAATATTTCACATAAGGCTATTGAGGGTATCATTAACGAATTGAGTAAATATGGTATAGTCAACATACGCCAGGCTTATGGGAACTGGACCAAAGACAACCTGAAGAACTGGGAAGACAAGCTGCTGGAGTTTGCCATCAAGCCCATCCAGCAGTTTGACTACTCCAAAAATAAAAATGCAACTGACATCCTTATGACCATTGATGCTATTGACCTGCTTCATACCAAAGACATTGATGCTTTTGCTTTTGCGACCAGTGATTCGGATTTTACTCCTGTGGTGATGCGTGTACAGGCTGAAGGCATTAAAGTGTTTGGTTTTGGAGAAAAGAAGACGCCTAAACCCTTCATGGCTGCATGTTCACAGTTCATTTTTACCGAAAAGCTTATGGCAACATCAACTAAAAATGCAGAAGAAGACAACCCTACTGAAGCCCCTGTACGTAAAAGCGGCAAAGAGATGCGGGCTGACACCTGGCTGGTCAATGTGCTGCGAAATGCAGTAGACCATACTATGGATGAGTACGGATGGGCAAATCTTGCAGATGTAGGGACTTACATCAACAATTCCACTTCCTTTTCACCGATCAATTTCGGCTACAAGAAACTCAGTAACCTTATTAAAGAGATAGACCTTTTTGATATTGCTTTTGATGAAGTGAGTAAACAGATGAGTATTCGAGATAAGAGAATGGGAAACTAAATCATTTTGGTCTATAATACATAAACATGATAAAGGAATATAGATTATGAACTATCCGACAGTCACAAAGGATACAACAGACAAAGAGCTTTCTGAAGTTTTTTGTAAGATAGGTATGATCTTAACGTCTTCTTTGCAACCCAAAGAAGTTATTCATCGTGTGATGGAACTCATAGGGAACTACTTTTCACCCCGGAACTGGTCATTACTCTTGATAGAGGAAAGTACAGAACGTCTGAAATTTGAAATTGTCATGGGTGTAGATGCACAGAAGAGTAAAGGGTTATATATCGCCAAGGGTGAAGGTATTGTTGGATGGGTCTGCGAACATGGAAAACCTACGATCGTGGAAGACACAGCTAAAGATGACAGGTTCAGCCCTCGTATAGACAGTATCATAGGGTTTAAAACCCACTCTGTTGTCTGCGTACCTCTTCTGAACGGTCAGAACAAAGTCATAGGGGCCATCGAACTGGTCAATAAAATAGTATCTCCTTCAACCAAATCAGCACCACATAAAGACACCAAGCCTATCATCCCTACATATGAGAGTTTTACGAATACAGATATGGAAATATTGTCTTCCATCGCAACTTTTACCGGCATAGCGGTCGAAAATGCTTTTTTATATAAAAAGGTAGAAGAATTGGCAATGGTTGACTCCTTAACCGGGATCAATAATCGTCACTATTTTAATGAGGTTTTACGACAAGAAACAGAAAAAGTAAAACGTTATAGACATCCAATATGTTTACTGATCATGGATGTAGATAATTTTAAAATGATCAACGATACTTTTGGACATGTTACCGGTGACAGGATACTTCGTTCTGTTGCAGATATACTCAGGGTTGCTGTACGTGAATCAGATTTTCTTGCACGTTTTGGCGGTGATGAATTTGTGATTATCATGCCTGAGGCCAAAGAGAGTCATGCCTTTGTATTGGCAAAAAGAATTCAAGACATGATAGCACGCTGGAATGCCAAAGAGTCCACACCCGGACTAAAGATGAACCTTAGCATCGGTATACATGAAGGAAACGCTGACAATATCGACACTCTTCTTGCGGAAGCAGATAGAGATCTATATCAATGTAAAGTGTTTAGAAAGAGACCTGAAGAGCTTACTTCTCCTGAAGAAATGCAAAGGTATTTATGGTTTAACCTTGATGAAGATTAAGCTTTTTTCTTCTCTTTAGCTTCAGGCTCTACAAACTCCCCTTTGACAAGCCCTGCTTCATGCAGGAACTGGGAAGGTCTATAGTCCATCTTCTTCACTCTGTCAAATTTTGCCAAAGAGAGATAAAGTTTGTCCTGGGCACGTGTAACGGCTACATAAAAAAGCCTCCGCTCCTCTTCAATGCTGCTCATCATTTTTCTGTTTGGAAATCTGCCGTCTACCAGGTCAACCACATAGACTTCCGGGAATTCCAGACCTTTAGAGGCATGTACGGTAAGAAGGTTAACCCCCTCCCCTTCGCTCAGCTCTCCGCCTCCAAGCACCATAGCATTGACAAAACGGCTTAACTCTTTATACTGGCGTGAGAGGTCAAGCAAGAGTCTTGCTTTACGCTGTATGCGTTCTTTGGCCTGTTTTTTCTTCTCATCATCCACTTCACCTGATTTAAGTCTTCCTCTTTGGGTAGAAAGCATTTCAACGATCCCCTCATAGAGTTTGGATGAGATAGCCGTTTGTAGAATGTGTGCAGGCGTATTTTCATTTTTAACAGCACTCATCAAGGTATAGAAATCCCTAAAGAACCTCACGCCGTCCTGTGCGACCTTAGGATGTTTTAGCAGAGGGTGAGCGTATATATGATGCGGAAGATCCAAATGTTTGAACCTTGTGGCTGAACCTATCTCATGGTCATCATCAAAAAGACCAAGCTGTATATTTTTATTTGGATTGAGTTTAGGAAGATCATGGACTTGCGGGTAAAGTACCCCTTGCATGAAGCTACCGTTACCAAAATGAAGGAAACACTGAAAGAACTCTTTTGAAAGGGCAGAGCCTATGCCGCTTGCATACTCGAACACATGAATGAATGCCATCATATCTTTAGGGTTGACCATAAGAGAAAGAAGATCAAGAAGGAACTTTATCTCCTTGGAATCAAAGAAACTTGTACCTCCTTTGCGCTTACAGGGTATCCCTACTTCACGAAGACTGGCTTCTATACCGTCTGCTGAGGAGTTGTTTCTAAAAATAACGGCAATTTGGTCATTGGGTACATGTGTATGCTTAATGCTGTGTGCTATGGACTGATACTGCTCAAACAGATCATTATACATCAGAAGTTTTGGCGGATGTGTCTTCCCGTGACGTCCGACTTCAAGCTTTTTGGGGTAGATACGTTCATTTCGTTCTATCACCCGGTTTGCCAAAGAGAGGATGGGAGCTGTTGAGCGGTAATTTGTTTTTAGGGTAAAGACCTGTGCATCAGGATAGCGTTTTGAGTAGGTAGCGATATTCTCTATGTTCGCACCGTTAAACGCGTAGATACTCTGATCATAATCCCCCACACAGAAGAGCGAGCGTGGCTTAAGAGTGTCTATGAGGGCACTTTGCAGGGTATTGGTGTCCTGATATTCATCTACAAGTACTTCCTGAAATGGGATGGTCTTCTCTTCCAAATGTTTTTTCATACGCAAAAGAAGATCATTGAAAGAAGCAAAACCATAATCGACTTTCTCCCGTTCAAACTCTTCAGCGATGTCCATATAGGCATCCATCAGGATCTCATGTTCAGGATACTTCTTTAAAAACCACTCATCAAAACCCTCCAAAGAAGCATTTTGATACAAAGAGTACATCTCATAAAGGTAGGTAGCCGAAAATGGGGCTAAAGGCAGATTCATACGTTCAAAGTTCCGCTTCTCATAAATGCTTCTAAAGAGTGTTTTGAGTTCTGAGGGTTGCTTGAGTGCAAGATTGGGATGTAACGCTTTTAACCAGCGGTAACTTACAGCATGAAATGTTCCGGATTCAATTTGGGAGATGACCTTTTTAGGAAAGTAGCGCTCCAAACGGGCGATCATCTCACCTGCTGCCTTGTTGGTAAACGTAAGCAATAGAATACTTGACGGTTCTACACCGCTTTGCAGTAAATGCGCAATGCGTCCAACAATAGTGGAGGTCTTGCCCGTCCCCGCAGAGGCAATGATCAGATTGTGTCCTAAAGGTGCTGTAGCAGCACTCAGCTGCTCAATATTGAGAGAGCTAAGAGGCAATTATTTGTGACCGACAATGTAGTAAGTGTTTTTATTCTCTACTTGTTTAAGTTCAAGTTTATATTTATCCGCCCAGTGATTTACCAGCTCAGCGAATGCCGAAAGGTTATCTGCCGAGATATCTTCTTCACATTTTATCTTCAGATGGTTTTCAGAGTTTGACATGGCAATAAAGCCTTTTTCTACAGCTAAAGCATCATTGAACGATGGAATATGCTGAGAAAATTTATTAAAACCGTTTGTGTTTTCCATGATATCATGTATTTGTTTGAGTGTTTGTTCTGTTTTCGTGTAGCCAAGTTGAGTCAAAAGTGCTTCCGGTGTAAGTTCTAGATGCATGTCTGTCCTATAAAGTAAAATAAGAATTTGATTGTAGCAAAATATTGATTAGGCTTGGGAGACTGAAGAAGCCAAACTCCCGAATTTATGTAGAAATAAAAGGATCAGAACAGTGTATCGGAAGGGGTTTCTACTCGTGCAATAAGGTCTTTATAATGTTCAACGTTCTGGAATGCTTTTTCATAACGCCAACGCAAAACGAACTCGATGATCTCATTTTTCAATATTGGATCCAGGGTCTCTGCTTTTCCAAAATACCCTAAAGAGATATTCTTGGCTTTCTTTTTACCGTTTTTGTCCGGCTCATACGTAATGGCAATGATCTGTATATATTTTCCTTCACGGACTTCCCCAAAATCTTCTTCCTTCAAACCTATTCCAGAAAGGTTCATTGCCTTATAGATGAAAATATTATCAAAGTCAGGTGATTTTTCATAGATCTTAAGTTTTTCATAAAGTTCTTTAACACGTCTAATATTCTCTTGGCGAACATCATCTGAACTTACTTTTACTTTGGCAGTAGAAGTTTTTTGCGTATGAGGTGTTGTTTTTGCAGGTTTTTCAATAGGTGCTTCTTCGCTTTGCACTACCTTTTTTTCAGCCACTTTTGAATCAGTTTCCTTCTGCTCTAATTTCTCTTCAAGTCGACTGGTAAGTGCTTTTAGCTTATCTAAACTGCTAGACATTATTTCCCTTCAAATGGGGCTTTGAGACCACATAAATTTATATATTAGAAAATATTGTAACTCATATTACTTAATAGAGAGTTTAAACTATAGTGAATAATATTAATTTTTTTATTTTTTAATGTTAAAAGAAAATATACTTCTTTAATATTGTTTAATATCTACTTTATAGCTCCTCCCCTTAACCAATCTTTTGATAAAATCTTTTTCATTATATATAAGGGTATTTAGATGGATTATTTACAGATCAACGGCGGAAGAAAATTAAGCGGAAGTGTAACGATCAGCGGGGCGAAGAATGCTGCCCTGCCCATTATTGCCGCAACAATATTGAGTGATAAAGAAGTAACGCTTACCAACATGCCCAATGTTGTAGATATCCGTACCCTGCTTAAACTTCTCACAATGCTTGGCGGAACGGTAGCGCATGAAAATACAGTGGCACATATCAATAACGGAACGATCACTTCTACCAAAGCGGTGTATGAGATCGTTTCACAGATGAGAGCTTCTATCCTGGTATTGGGTCCGCTTCTTGCACGATTTGGTGAATGTGAAGTCTCATTGCCCGGTGGTTGTGCCATTGGACAGCGTCCTATCGACCTTCACCTTAAAGCGCTTGAATCCATGGGTGCAAAAATAGAGATCAAGGGCGGCTATGTGCATGCTATGGCTCCAAATGGACTCAAAGGTGCCAAGATCATTTTTGACAAGATCACGGTAGGAGGTACAGAGAACATCGTCATGGCCGCTGCCCTGGCTAAGGGAACGACTACCATCGTAAACGCAGCAAAAGAACCAGAAGTCGTGCAACTCTGTGAGATGATCGCTGATGCGGGTGTAAAAATAGAAGGCATCGGAACAAATGAGCTTAGCATAGAAGGAACAGATGGAAAACCACTGAGTTTCAAAACGGTAGATATCATACCTGACCGTATCGAGGCGGGAACTTACCTTTGTGCAGGCGCTATTACCAACTCGTCCATTACATTGAATAAAGTAGATCATGGTCATATTAGAGCATCCATAGATAAACTGGAGTCTATGGGATGCACTTTTGATCTTAAAGAGGACAGTATTACCATCTACCCTGCCAAAGAGCTCAAGCCGGTCAATCTTATTACCATTGAGTACCCCGGCTTCCCTACCGATATGCAGGCACAGTTCATGGCTGTGGCAGTGATGGCAGAAGGTGAAAGCCTCATAGAAGAGCGTCTTTTTGAGAACCGTTTTATGCATGTAAGCGAACTTAACCGTCTGGGTGCGGACATTTGGCTCAAAGGAAGCACAGCAGCCGTTAAAGGTGTAGAGAAGCTCTACGGTGCCGATGTCATGGCAACAGACCTTAGAGCCTCTTCCGCCTTGGTATTGGCAGCACTTGTCGCAGAAGGTACGACCAATGTAAGACGTATCTACCATTTGGACAGAGGGTATGATGATCTTGAGGGAAAACTGGCTGCTTTAGGTGCAGATATTGTAAGAAAGAGCGGTAAATAAATAAGAGGACAAGTAGAAGTCTATTTGACTTCTACTACTTCAATGACCGCAGGGAAACCGGGTCCTATGGCTTTTTTAACAAGTTTTGCTTTGAGTTTGACTACTTCTTTTTGTCTCTGAGTAAGATTAAATACTTTTGCATTTTGTATCTTATAGCTTTTATGACTTTTTTGATCTTCTATGACAAGATAGCTATGCGGCGAAGAACCTTTCATATAAAGCCCACCTTCAAGTTCCAGATCTCCGTTTTGTGTACATCCCATTAAAACTCCCAATGTTAAAAATCCAAGGATAAAATATTTTTTCATATGAGTCCTTCCTCTATTTTACAATAAGCGTAGCTTCTGTTGTACCGTTAAGCGTGAGATCGATCGTTACTGTTCCAGTGAGATTGTCACCTACTTTATAATAGTAGTTTCCTTGAGGTTGTACAGTTCCTGTATTGGTTCTAAGCGTTGGCTGAGGATCATAGTTAAAGAAATTGATCGAACCCAACTGGTAAGTACTATTCCCATAAGTATCAGGTGTAAAATCTCCAGTATTATACACAGGTGTATTTTGTAAATTCTCATGATCAGAAAGCATCACCGCAATACCCCACTCTCTAAGTAAGTCATCAAAAGTCTTATTCTCTTGCCCTGGAATCTTATGTATGGCATCCATGATAGCATCTTCATGCACTTTGTTGTTATATAGTGTATCATGCAAGACTTTTGCCCCACCATAATTCCTTGTTAAAAAAGTACCAAAAGCATTGACTTGCGAATAATCCTCTAAGGCACTATTCCATGTTGTCAACGAGCGCATGTTGTTTTCATTAAAAAGCGGATATCTTCCATTTGTATTACCTGCACTGCCTGCACTGCCGTCTGTGTATACAACGCCTCTGGAGCCTATGTGTTGGATTTTGGTTGCAACCAGATCCTCTGTTGTCTCGGAGAGCATTTCATTGATCCATGTATCATCACTGTTTGCATCAAGAAGCAAAATGGTTTTTTGATAAAAATGGATCATATGCTGAAATTCATGTGCGAGCGTTGAATACATCTCTTTTTGCCAGAAATCATCATTGTCCGTATTGGCAAACATCACAGCATCGACATAAAACATGATCCTTTCATTGGAACCACTGATACTTGATTTTTTAACATTGTCTTTTGACCAGAAGTATCCCATAACTCCACCTGAAGGTTTGTTATTATTTCCGATATCTGTCAGAAGAATAGTAATTTGATCATTTTCTCCTATAAGATCATTGTATTTTGACGTAGCATCGCTTCCCCACTCTTCACCAAAGATATTGGTTACCCAGTCATAAATGTCGTTATCATCTCCTGCTTTCAAGAAAGTATCTGCTAATTCATCAACCATTGTCTGTGTGACACATCTTGATTTTCCACATCCTGAACCAAAACTATCATCAGAAACCCAAACATTGAGTGTTTTATTCCCAAAAGCTGTAGCAACATTTGAAACTACTTTTTTGAGTGTAGCTGTTGTAGTATTACCATCATCTGAGTTCTCACCCATATAAAAAGTTTCTGAATCACCTACATTTTTATTTAACTTTGGCGCTAGAGTAATGCTTTTGGCTTGGTATGGGGTATACCTATTTTTTTGAAGCAGTGTTTTAATTTTGGAATTAAATTCCTGAATATATGCCGGTGCATGAAGGATTTTTGGCTGCTTAACAAGTGGCGCAATCATAAGTCTTTTATTTTCCCGAACTGATACTACTTTTGCATTATGCGTGATCGTTGAGGATGCAGATTGGGTTTTGCTGTAGTTGCTCAATAAAATATAAAGACTCTTTGAACCTGAATCCAAATGAATATTTTTATGTATATTTGTTGCTTTTCCCAAACTTTCAACTTGATAGTCATCTGTAATATAGATGGCATCCGGATCATCCGTTACTGTCAAAGAGACAGTTTCTGTATTTGAATCTACTGTACCGTCATTGATTTTAAAGGCAATTTTATCTAATCCTTTATATCCATTGTTTGGCGTATAAGTTAAATTTGGTGCAGTACCGCCAAGTGTCCCATGCTCAGGAGATGAAATAACTGAATAATGTAAGGTATCTCCATCGACATCACTTCCTGAAAGTATGACAGGAGTGGCTGTTTCATAGGTTACTGTAATATTTTGTCCTGCAGCTACAGGGGCATCATTAACAGCCGTTATATTTATAGTGACGGTCGCTTCAGCAGAATATGATGTACCGTCATATGCTTTGAAACCAAAAGAGTCTGTGCCATTGTAGTTTGCATTTGACGTATAGGTGTTGTTTCCTGAGATGGTCCCATGGCTTGGTTGCGTAGTGATGGTGTAGGTGAGCATATCTCCTTCTGTATCTGTGCCTCCAAGTATAAATGTTTTATTGCTGTCTTCTTCGAGTGTCAACGTTTGTGCTGTAGCAACAGGTTTTTCATTGGTGTCTCTTGTCTTATCATCAGGATAATCATCAATACCGTCAATAGTACCATCACCATCACTATCCTTTGTCCAATCATCGGGATTAGAACTTTTTGTAGCTTGTATGTGTATATTCATTTTGTTGACATTGTCATCGTTTATCACAGTGATGCCTGCTGCATGGTAGTCAGCTGCACTGGGAGCAGTTGTGGATGTTCCTGTCGCATATGCTGCTATTTTTGCAATTGCAATATCGTGTGCCGAGAGCCCTCCACCACCGCCACCACCGCCACAGCCGATCAGCACAACTGAAGCAGCAATCACAGAAAGATGTTTAAAATGTAAACGCATTTAGATCCTTTGTAATATTAAAAAAATATCAAATTAAGAAAGTGTATTGAATAATAGTGAATAAATCATGTATTCAGCTACAGGCGATCAAAAATACCTCCAAGAGATAATTGACTTTCTTTACATACCTCATGATATGCTCAGCTTTTCGTGTATCGATATTTTAGATTATAGTGAAAAAATATAAGAAAAAAGTCAAAAAAATAAAATTTTTCTTAAAATGCATTCTCTCCGCGAAGCACATCCAGTACATTGGTTGCATATGCACCTTTAGGCAAAGCGAAACTCAGCTCATAGTGTGCCTTCTCTTCTACATAGTTTTTCTTTATCTCCGTAACCCGTATCCATGCATAGCGTCTGGCTCCATAGAGTTTCATCTCTTCATCGAACTGCGCTTCGATCAGTCTTGCCGCACCGCTTGCTCTTTTGGTCTTACTCCCGGGTATAAGCCCTGTAGGAGCGATATCTTTAGTAGAGAAACGTTCAGCCTCTTTAGATAACTCCTCCACCTCAAAGAGACGCCCGTAAGGGTAGTGCATCATCAGGTCACCCTCTAGAAGTTTAAAGAAATTCGCTTGTGATTTCGTACCGGCCAGAGAGCCTTTAGGCAGTTTAAGTACCTGCGCAGTCTCCTCTTCACTGAACTTTTCCAACAAAAGGTTAAGCTCCATACGTTTACAGAGCCATTGGTTGAAAAGGTAGCTCTGATAAGACCCCATAAGAAATTCACGTGTCTTTCTGTCACGCATTTTCAGTCTCCCCTCTATGAGTTTCTTCCCGTCTTCCCAATTATTCCCGTTGGTACCGAAACGCTGATTTCCGAAATAGTTGGGTACACCATTGTTCTTGATCCACTTGAGCACAGAGTCCAGTTTGTCCTTTTGCACACCCAAGACTTTTTTAAGGCGTATACTGAAACGGTTGCCTTTTAAATGCCCTACACGTATTTTGTTGTTGTGCCGCGTAGTCTCCAGTATCTTGATCTTCTCATGGGAAAAAGTGCTCAATTTCTCTTCAAGCTTGGCAGGCAGCGAAATATACTGTATGGTCATCGCATGCTTGTCTTTGAGTCCTGCATACCCGATGTCACGGCGTCTCAGCCCAATATGGCTGGAGATGGCATCAATCATCTCCCAGGTGGTCATCTCTTTTTTGCGCACTTTGAGTACCAGATGTTCTCCCTCGCCTGTGAATTCGTACAGAGGTATCTCTTCAACAGTAAAGTCACGTGGAGAGGAACTAAAGACAAATTCATTTTTGACATTGAGTGGGTAGATGAGTTTCATTATCGGCTTCTTTAAGTTAAATTGATTATTTTGTTTGATATTTTACCCTAAATCTGTATAATCATCGAAAATAACAAATATCATTTAGGACGGACCTTGAAATTTAATCATAAAACAACGATACTGTTCGATCTTGACGGCACACTCATTGACAGTGTGCCGGATTTGTCATTGGCAGTCAATGAGATGCTGACTTTACTCAAAAGAGAAATTTTCAGTGAAGATACGATCCGCTACTGGGTAGGCAACGGTGCTCAAACGCTGGTCAAACGTGCACTGCTTGGCAAAAGAGAGGTAGAAGATCAAAGCATGGATGAAGCATTTTTCAAAGAGGCACATGCCATCTTCTTAAAAGCCTACGCAAAAAATTTGTGTAAGGCAACACAGCCCTACCCCCATGTGACCCAAACACTCAAAGCATTAAAATCAAAAGGCTATCGTTTGGCTATCATTACCAATAAGCCTGTCCAATTCGTTGAGCCCATCCTTTTGGGGCTTGAGTTGCATGATCTCTTTGAAAGTTCTCTTGGCGGCGATTCGCTGGAACATAAAAAACCGGACCCCATGCCTCTGCTGCATATGTGTGAGCTAATGGATGTCGATACAGAGGCGTGTGTCATGGTAGGAGACTCCAAAAATGACATTCTTGCTGCCAATGCCTGCGGCATGGAGAGTATCGGTGTGACCTACGGCTACAATTACGGAGAAGATTTAGGCATATATAAACCCAGTATTCTCATAAATGATTTTGGGGAATTATTGAAATATCTGTAGGGTGTTGTGCCCTCACAACACCAAATTGGATCAAAAATCACAGCGTGTTGTCAGGGTACAACACTCTACAAAGGAAAACCGTGTCAAAAAATAAAGCCAAAATAGCTATAGTTGGCGGCGGTATTGCAGGCAGTACTGCCGCGTTGCTGCTCTCTCGGACCGATGCAGAGATCACTCTCTTTGAAAAGACACCAAGTCTTGTCAGCGGTCCGCCGTTTTGTCACTTACATGCCGGTGGCAACCTCTACCCTGAGATCTCCGATGAGCAGTGCCTTACCTTGCTGAAGCAATCCATTGATTTTGCCAGACTCTACCCGTACGGGGTCGATCACCGCCCGACCGTCATTGCCCTGCCTGAGTACTGCAGCAGACGTACCGGCCATCTGCTGCCGCGCCTGCAAAAGCTGCAGGCACACTACGAAACATTGATCGAAGATGATGTGAAGAACAAGGTACTGGGCGACCCCTCCGTTTATTTTAAACTTTATGACCGTGCCCAGATAGAAACGCTTAGAAACAAAGAGATCGTTGCGATTCCCAAAACACTTGATGAGTGGATGATCCCCTTTGCAAAAGAGACCGATCTGGACAAGATACAGTTTCCGGTCATTTTGGTGCAGGAGTACGGACTTAACCTCTTTCGTATCGGTGCTAGGCTTATGCTCTCACTTGATGCACATCCCTCTGTAGATCTGAGACTCTCAACAAGCGTTACAAAGATAGAAAAAAATGATGATCAGTGGATACTCCATTCAAACACGCACAACACAGAGCAGACAGAAAACTTTGACTACCTGATCAATGCTGCAGGCTACCAGACAGGGAAAATAGACGATATGATCGGTGTGTCATGCCAGAGAATGGTTGAGTTCAAAGCTGCCTATGTCAGCCAATGGGAGAATGAGGCAACGCATCTCTGGCCGGAGATCATCTTCCAGGGAGAGCGCGGTACACCTCGGGGCATGGGACAGTTCACTCCCTACCCGCAAGGGTATTTCCAGCTGCATGGCATGACCAAGGACATCACGCTTTATGAAGGCGGGCTGGTTGCAAGCACAGCACTGAGCTGTCAGCCCAAACTACCGCAGAACTTCATAGAAAAAATAGAAGACAGCTGGCGCTGGGAAGAGACGGTAGAACGTACCAAAAAAGCCATCGAACACCTCGCACGATTCATCCCCTCATTCGCTACGGCAAAAGTAGGCTCCAAACCGCTTTTTGGGGCACAGCAGATTCCCGGAACCGACCCTACCCTGCGTGTAGCGGAAGTCGCCTTTGCGCTACCCCGTTATGCACGCTGCGAGATCGTCAAAGTCTCCTCGACCATCGACATGTCCCATGCCATTCTTGATGATCTGGTCAAACTGGGATTGATAGAAGCTTCCGCGCACAATACTGTAGCATTTGAAACCATGCAGCAGACCCGGGAAGAGAACATAACTAAACAAGCGGAAGTGCTTTGTCAAATGAGAGAGTATCCAAAAGCACTGGCACACCGATGCGTACCGGAAGCATCTAATTGAAGTCTTAGCTATGGCTAGGACTTGTAAATCTCTTGCACAACCTTACATTTGCAAAACCCATTGTGAATGCCTAGGTTTATCGGAGGGTTCAATTGAAGTGATGGCTTAGACAGGTGAAACGTTCCTTGTTCTTTGCAACTTTTGCAAAGACAGTAAGCGGTGTTCCTGTCTCTTTTGCTATCTTTTCCAAAGCTTCCAGATCCTTGGGATCAAAACCGACCAACATTTCATACTCTTCTCCGCTAAGCCCTGCTTCATCGTTGATATTTTTCAAACTATCAAATCCATATTTATTAATATCTAATAATTTATTCGTATCACAGTAGAGACCATCTGAAATATCCATTCCTGCATGCAGGAACGGTCTTGCTTGGGTTATGAACGCTGCCCTTAATTCAGGTTCAAAAAATCGTGAATCTTTTGCTATTTTCTTACCTTTGAAAAGTGCATCCAGATCACGTTTGCTTTCACCCAAAGTACCGGTATATGCAAGCAGGTCACCCTCTTTTAAACCTTTTCGCAAAAGCGGATCATTGCTTTTGGAAATGATGGCAATGCAGAGATGGAGCTTGTCTCCTCCTATAGTATCACCACCGATGATCTCACAACCGTACTCTTTAGCGGTAAACTCCATACTTTGAGTCAATTCATCTATTTCATCTTTCGTCATATCTTTAGGGATGGAGACCGTGACAAGAGCAAATTGCGGCCGTGCATTCATTGCTATGACATCCGATATATTAACCAGCATCGCTTTTCGCCCTATCTGAGCCATGGACATCCATTCGCGTTTAAAATGTACATCTTCAAAGAATGCATCCATACTATAGAGCCTATCTCCTACGACAGCTGCATCATCACCGATGTATTTTGAACCCAGTTTGCTGATAAGATAGTGTTCTTTATCCATAATATTTATTACCACACCTAGTTAAATGGCAAAATTGTAACATAGTTTAGAATATTTTAGGTTTTCATCTTCTATTCATCCTGTTTGGGAATGAACACTGGCTATAATCATTACACTTTATACAAGGATAAGCCCCATGCAATATACACTGGAAATAAGAGCATTTTTTTTCGATGCCACAACAGATTATCTGCCTTACTATAAAAATTTTACTATCACACTCAATGAAGATGATACAGCACAAACTATGCTGAGTCGTATACAGGAACAGAACAGGAACTTTGCCTACCCTGCAGAAAGACTGATCTTTAAACTCAATGATCTCGTAACCGACGGCAGTGAGACCATCGGAAATATCGTAGCAAAACTGGGGACAACGCTGCAAGTGGACCCTGTACTCTCTTACCGTTCAAACCACTGTCTTGTCATCAATGATGATGATTTTATGAAAAGCTATGAACTGTTGGCTCCTTATGCAACACCGGAAGATGAAGCTTACTATCAGTCACTCTACGCCCTGCATTATGCTTCGGAGACATTTAAATTCAGCCATGACTACATCGGGGATGCAGTACTTCTTTTAGCCCATAGAATGATAGAGAACGGTTCGGAACACAAAACCGCGATACTTCAAGCTATCTCTGATCCGTATGACGGTCTTGCTGCCTGTGAGTACGAGAACAACCTCTTCCGCAAACAAGACCATACACTGACTGTCGCGGCACTCAATGAAATGGTACAACACCCTGCTCACGGTACTTTTTTGGATAAAATTTCCGCAAAACTTTCACATAAAGCACTCTATAGATTTGAGGGCAAAGGAGTTGAAGGGCGCAATATAGCAATTTATACGGGAAGAGATGTATCCTCGGGTTTACTTAAAGAAGCCAGCACAAAAATACTTGAAAATGGTGCAAAAAAAGTATCGTTCCCAAGAGAGGCAAAACTTGCCGGCCAGACCCTAATAGGAAAACAGAACAACCTTGCCTACCTTAAAGCAGCAACAATGCTATTGGGTGCACTGGACTCAGGGGCCGAACTTTTAGTAGTTCCAAATCATGAGGATCTTGCCATGTTCACCACACATTTTGCATCTATCCAAAAACGTATAGGCAGAGAGATACCCCTGCCTCTTGTCTCTTATGAAGATTTTTTAACACTTTGTGACAAAGAAGAAGCATTGGCAGGATAATAATTTTAAATTATTGAAATGATAAGTTTACATTTTTACCCTCTCTGGGCAGAGGTGAAAATGTGTAACATCCCTCGTATTATTTCATCTTTTCCCTCCCCTTATTAATCAAACTTATATTTAACGGAAGCTATAATGAATACAAATTTGTAATTAAAGGACATAGCTATCATGAATGATACTTCGGATGTTAAAATCTACGAATACGATGCGGTGATCGTTGGTTCAGGTCTGGCCGGTTTGGCAGCAGCAAAAGAACTGACAGAAGCGGGGAAGAAAACCGCAGTGATCACAAAACTTCACCCACTAAGAAGCCACTCAGGTGCAGCGCAAGGCGGGATCAATGCAGCACTTGGGGATGAAGACTCCACAGAACTTCATGAGTTCGATACGGTAAAAGGTTCTGACTATCTTGCCGATCAGAACTGTGTAGAGCTTATGTGTACCAAAGCACCTGAGACTATTCGCTGGGCAGAGCAGATGGGCTGTGTCTTCTCACGTAAAGAGAATGGTGACATTGCCATCAGACCGTTTGGAGGACAGAGTAAGCCAAGAGCCTGTTATGCCAAAGACAGAACAGGCCTTGCACTGCTTCAGGCAATCTACGAGCAGGCATTCCGTGCAGGTGTGGAGATCTTCGATGAGTGGTATGCCGCTGATCTGCTTTATGAAGACGGAAAGGTCTCGGGTGTTGCTGCATACGACATCCGTAATTCACAGCCGGCGATCTTCAATGCAAAAGTAACTATGTTCGCTACAGGTGGTCATGCCAGAGCCTACCGCTTTAACTCCAATGCCCATGCCAATACGGGAGATTCACTCTCTATTGTAGCACGTCACGGTCTTCCGCTGGAAGATATGGAGTTCGTGCAGTTCCACCCAAGTGGACTTGGAGGTTCAGGGGTACTCATCTCTGAAGCAGCCCGTGGAGAAGGTGGACGCCTGTTCAACTCCAAGGGTGAGCGTTTCATGGAGAAATATGCACCCAATGCACTTGAGCTTGCATCACGTGACGTAGTAAGCCGTGCGATCATGGAAGAGGTACGTCAGGGACGTGGTGTAGGAAAAGACGGACAATCTGTCAATCTTGATCTGACACACCTTCCAAAAGAGATTATACTTGAGAGACTGCCGGAGCTTAGAGAACTTGCCATTGCCTTCCAGGGACAGGATATGCTTAAAGAGCCTATCCACATCTCTGCTACAGCACACTACTCTATGGGTGGGATCCCGACAAACATCAACTGCCAGGTAAGAAAAAATCCTGAGGAGTTGGTAGAAGGTTTCTATGCAGCGGGAGAATGCTCTTGTGTCTCTGTACATGGTGCGAACCGCCTTGGAGCAAACTCAGTACTTGAAGCCCTTCTCTTTGGTCGCCATGCCGGAGAAAATATGGTAAAAGCATTGGATGAAGGTATTGCACTTCGTAAGGCACAAACGTCAGATGCCGGCGGTATGCTTGAAGAAGTAAACAGACTCAAAACCTCTAACGGCATGGAGAGCGTTCCGGGGCTCAGAGCTGAATTGCAGGCAGGCATGACGGCAGATGCCGGAGTCTTTAGAAGCAAAGAATCACTTGAAAGACAACTCAAACTCATAGACAAGCTGCTTAAGCGCTATAAAAATATCCGTATTGATGACAAGTCCAAAACGTTTAACACAGACCTTCAGGAAGCCATTGAGCTTGGGCATATGCTTGAGTTCAGTAAATTCATTGTTGTGGGTGCACTGAATCGTGAAGAGAGCCGCGGGGGTCACTACAGAGAAGACTTCCCTGAGCGTAATGATGAAAAATTCCTGAAGCACACCTATGCCTACATGGATAAAGATTTCAACATTACCACGGAATGGGGTGATGTGGTTCTTGGCAAGTTTGAACCAAAAGAAAGATCATATTAAGGAGGTCGTGATGAGTGAAACAAAAAAAGTAACCCTGAAAACATTCAGATTTAATGCCGAGACAGACTATCTTCCCTATTACAAAAAATATGAATTGGAAGTTGGAAAGGATGAACTTGTCCTTGACCTTCTCAACCGTATCAAATGGGAACATGACGGATCATTCTCTTACAGACGTTCATGCAGACACGGTATCTGCGGTGCCTGCGGCATTAAAGTCAACGGTAAAGCGACGCTTGCATGTAAACAGAATGCAATGGAGCTGATCAAACTTTTTGGCGATGAACTGCTTATTGAACCGCAAAGCAAAAAACGTGCCGTTAAAGATATGATCATTGACAAAAAAGATTTCTGGGACAAACACGCAGCCGTGACACCGTATGTGGTAAGAGATGTGCCCGCACATCCTGAGCATGAGACACAGATGAGTCCAAAGCAGGAACATATGTTCCTCGATGCCGATCTGTGTATCCAGTGTGGTGCATGCCACTATTCCTGCCCTGCTCTGGAAGCAAATCCTGATTATTTCGGACCCGCAGCATTGACCGCGGCATACAGATTCTCCATTGACCCAAGAGATGAGTTTAGTGATGAAAGACTCAAAACAGTAGGAGAGATGGGACAAGGTGTCTGGGACTGTGTTAAATGTTTTGAGTGTACGGAAGCCTGTCCAAAAGATATCAATCCTATGGAAAAGATCACAAAACTTCACAACATGCAGTTTGAGCGTGGTGTAGCCGAAAGTAATGTCGCTACACGTCACGCAGAAGGATTCCTCAGAGGTATGAAAAAATACGGATATCTGGATGAAGCAGATATTGTAACTTACTCAGAAGGGTATTTAGGTATGTATAAACATCTTGGTGCAGCAATGAAAATGATGAAATCAGGCAAGATCCACTGGCATTCAGGTATTCCGTTCATTGACAGTGTACCTAAGATAAAACACTTGGACGAAGTCCAAAAACTCATTGAAATATCACAAACAAATAGACTGTAAGGAGACAGGATGAGCACATTAAAATATGCACTATTTACGGGATGTACAGCCAAACAGTCCACACCTGAACTACTCTCATCTACCCTTGCGGTAGCTGAGAAACTTGGCATTGAAATTACTATTTTGGAAGAAGCGAGTTGTTGCGGTGCCAGTCACCTGCAGGACTTTGATGAATTCTTGGCACATGTACTTAATGCCAGAAATATCTGCTATGCAGAAAAACTGGGCTTAACCATGATCACTATCTGTAACACATGTCAACTCAACTCTGCCATGACAAAACATGCACTTGACACAGATCCTGAACTCAAAGCAAGGGTCAATGAAAAACTGGCTGAAGTGGGACTGGAGTACAAAGGTACATCTGAGATCAAGCATTTCCTTTATACACTTATAGACGAGTACGGTCTTGAGAACATCAAAGATAAGGTACAAGTACCGCTCAGTCACTTAAATATTGCACCGTTCTACGGTTGTCACAACATTCGTCCTTCGGAACTTCATCACAGCAGTAATGGAGGAGAGAATCCATACAACCCTACTTCACTCGATCAACTTATTGATGCACTTGAAGGTCATCCGGTAGATTATGACCACAAAAACAAATGTTGTGGCTTCCATGTTGAACTTCAGGCAAATCATACTTCAGAAGTACTTGCAGGAAATGCGATGGTAGATGCCATAGACAACAATGCTGATGTTATGGTAACTCCCTGCCCGCTCTGCCACCTCAAAATGGATACATATCAGGATGATGTCGGAAAAGTGATTGGCCGTGATATTGAACTTCCGGTACTACACATGCCTCAAATGGTCGCCCTCGCTCTTGGTTGTACCGAAAAAGAGATAGGACTCAACTTCCACGTGCAAAAAGCCACGCATCTTACTGCGTAGTTTTTCCATTTCATTATTCCCGCTTGAGTGAGGGAATAATGTATCACTTTATTACCCATTTATCTCATTATTAACTTAATAAGAGAATTTTTATCCTATTTAATTTTACTTATGGTATAATGACTTTACAAAATTTAATTTAAAGGATTTAAACATGCCAAAAATCAACAAATACGTAGATATCTCAGAAGTAGAGAGAGAAGCAAAGAAAGACCTTATAGACAGACATTCCCCATTCATCCATTGTGCCGACACAGCTGTTGCCGGTGAGCCATTCGAAGTAACAGTAAAAATGGGTAATGAATATAGTCACCCGGATGACTATGATCACTTCATTGAATCTGTAACACTATTTAACGGTGAGACCAAACTTGCTGAGGCTGTATATGTTCCTGGTGCACTTGGAAACACAAAAGCACATAATACAACTACATTTACCATCATCCCAACTGGTAAAAAACTTAACCTTGTAGCACATGGCTACTGTACAAAACACGGTATCTGGGAAGGTACAGCTGTCGAAGTGACAGTGAACTAATCAAAAAGGCAGAGGTGGAACCTCTCGCCTTTAATAATCTATCCCCTCTTCGGGAAGCCCCTGCTTTTCATAATCTATCTTCCCTTTTTTACACCCTTCAGGTTTTGACTCACAGTATTTATTGTAAGCTGTTTTGGCAAGTACGAGCAAAATAACAAAAATGATAAATAAGAATAACGGTTTTTTCATACTCTAACTATAGCAAAATATTTTTAGATATAATAATACCTATCAATACTTGGGGGTATATATTACATGGAAGACATCATCGCATTTATCATGCTGCATCAAATTGAAACCATTTTGCTTGTTTTTGGCATCATTTTGTTGGCATTTTTTATTACACATTGGCAGGAAGTGAAATTCTGGTGGCTGAATTTCTCTTACAATTTCCCTATTATAGGAAAGATGTCCAGATTGGCAAAAGACATAGAAGGCTTCGATGAAAACCACAAATGGTTCTACTCTGAAGAGAGACTCTGTAGAGATTATTATAACTTTTATGAAAAAATGGACAAAGACTCTGAAAGTTTTGATGAAGCCAAAGCCTACCTGCATTCAGTAGGTGAACTTGGGCGCAAACCTACACCTACATTCATTTGGATCATGATATTTGTGCTGGTCATTGTTGAAGCATTCGGGTTTGCCTACGTCCTGGCAGGATTCACCATACCGGGTGCAAGTGAAGCGACACAACAAAAAGGTGCGGTAGGTGTGGCTGCGATGCTTGCTGTATTGCTTGTATGGCTTACACACATGACGGGACAGGAACTACACAAAAATACTTTGATCAAAAAAATACGTCGTTGGTACAAAAATGACAATGCAGGCGGATCAAACTGGAGAGATCTTAAACCTGATGAACAACTCATCAGCATAGATAACACGTTTGATGATGACAAGTCACCAAATTATATACGTATGCTCAACCGCCTTGATGTTAATGATAAGGTCAAAACATCCTATACAAAAACTATTTTAACACTTATTTTTATTTTTGCTGTAGCGATCGGTGCGACGTATATCAGGCATCAGGTACTCACTCAGGAGATCGCATCTTCACATGAAACTGCAATCAATATCTTTAATGATGATGCTTCTCCGTTCGCCGGGAATGATACTGCAGGAGATGATGATATTGGTGCACTCTTTGGTGACAGTGCTGCAGAAAGTGCAGAGGATGACCTGGCATCTCTTTTTGGAGGAGACAAAAAAGCATCTGCATCAGGCAGTAAAAAAACTGCCGGTGTATCCATAGAAGACCAGACCAACCAAAAAGGCGGAGATGCGACCTTTATTATTTTAGCTCTTATGTTCGTATTTATTCAGATACTCGGGATCTTTTTTGGCATGCATTGGGATTTTGCCGGGCGTGAGTCCAGAGAAGCCTATGAGTGCTTAAGAGGTTTTGCTACGAAAAAAGCTTTCCTTTCCTACTACGAGAAAGCAAAAACACATATAGCAAGGGTAGCGCAACAACAACTTCAGAAGTTGCAGCATAAAATGAACATTATCAATGATAATTCAGGAACGGATGCAGAGACCACAGCCATTTTGAGAAACAATAAAGACAGAACCTTCAAACAATACCTTACATTTGAGGATAAATAAATGAAGAGATTACTACTTATACTCATTACACTCACTTCCCTGCTCTTGGCAAGAAATGATGTGCCAAGCTGTTATGATGCCTTTAACATAGACGGACCTAAAGGTCCTGCACAAAAAGAGCTTTTTATACTGGTCGATCAAACGACACAGCTCGATAAAAATATGATGATCTATACCTATAAAAATATGATGAAGTTCATTAAAAACGGCTACGGGGTGACCATTGCATCATTTTCAGCAAATGCTAACGGCAAATATACCGATGTAGCCTACGCCGGAAAACTTGAAGCCCTGCTTCCACAGAGTGCAAAACATGAGATCGCCAAGAAAAAACTGCGTAAATACCAAAGCTGCATGAACGGTCAGTACAGGTATGCAAAGAAAAAAGCAACCAAAGCTTTGGTGCGTGTACTCAAGGGGGCCAATAAAAAACTTCCTCATTCCGATATTATCAAATCACTGGCTGACATTTCAAAATATAGTATCAGACCATCCAAGAGTCATGAGAAAACAGTGCTTCTGATCTCTGATATGATGGAACACTCTTCCATTACCTCTTTTTACTCAAAAGGTTCACTTAAAAAAGTCAATGCTGCTTCTGAAATGGATAAAGTCAAAAAAAGCGGATATATGGCAGATTTTGGCGGAGCAAAAGTTTATGTGATCGGTGCAGGTATGATTGGGAAGAAAAGCTACCGAACCTCCAAAACACTTAAAGCCCTTACCAAGTTCTGGGAAGAATATTTTACTGCCAGCAATGCCCGGCTCAAAGCCATAGGTACACCGATGCTGTTAGAGGACATAGAATAACATTTCTTCTTCAAAAGCACTTTCAATATGAGCAGGAGTTTTAACATGATGCATAAATTTCTTTTTTCGCTGCTTCTTTCCGTTTCATTACTTTTGAACTCCTGCGGTTCAAATTCCCATTCAGACGGGAATTCACAAGTTTTTACTTTACAGGAAAAAGAATTCCTTCATAGGCTTTTTTTAACAGAATACCTCTGGTATTACCGGGTCGCATCTCATGTGGATTATGCTCAATTTTCTATACCCCAGGAGATGATAAACACGCTTAGGGTCAACCCTCCTGATAAATGGAGTTTTACCATGACCTCGCAACAATATGAGGATTTTGTAAACCAGAGAACAACAGGATTTGGTTTTGGTTATACACAAGATCTTCAGATATTTCTTGTACGTATTGGTGCCCCTGCCTATGGAAAACTGCAGCGCGGAGATCAGATCATGCAAATAAACGGGCAGGAAGCAAGTACTTCTCTTTTAAGAGAGGCCAGTCAAAATCTTAATGCAGCTGCTACGTTTACCGTACTTAGAAACGGCAGTATGGTAGATGTTACTGTTACACCAAGAGAGTACAGTTTTAAAGTATCTCTGGGGAAGATCATACTGCAAGGCAGTAAAAAAGTAGGGTATCTTCGTTACGATGCTTTTACTGAAAGTTCCGTAGCTGAATTTGAAACGATTTTCACAACTTTCCACAATGAAAATATTGATGAACTTGTGATAGACCTTCGATATAACGGCGGAGGTTCCCTTGCTGTAGCAAGTAGCCTCATTGACAATATAACGAATGCCTATGCCGGACAGAGACAAATGTATCTGGACTGGAATGCCAACTATAAAAACAGGAATGCAAATTATACTTTTGAAGATGCAGATCTGCAGGACGGGAACGAACTTGCCATGCAGCGTGTTCTTTTTCTTGTAACTAAAGATTCTGCATCTGCAAGTGAGGCAGTCATCAATGCACTTAAGCCCTATTTGGGTGATGCAAATGTCATCACTGTCGGAGAAGAGACACATGGCAAGCCTGTAGGTATGACCGGTCGGACGTATGGACAGAATTACTATTTTCTCATCAACTTTTTTGTAAAAAACAATGCAGATGAAACCACCTCTTTTGACGGCATACCTGTTACATGTACAGCTGAAGATGATATCGGCCATATCATGGGTGACAAGAATGAAACCATGCTTTCTGCTGCACTCTACTACATTCAAAATAACGGATGTCCGTAGGAGAAACATTATTAAGATATTGGGAGTATAATATTCTTATGAAAAATCTCCGAAATGCCTTGTTGCTTAAACAACTTTATCAACTTAAACAACTTGGGTTCAAATACACATCTGTATCGCCTTATAAAAAAGAAGAGCCAGACCTGACACTTCCCAATACACTGGAAAAATTACGAAAGCAGGCACTTGAATGCCATCTGTGTGGACTTAGCAAAAGCCGTACACATGTTGTTTTTGGTGAAGGTGATCCGCATGCAGCATTGATGTTCGTAGGAGAAGCGCCCGGAAGCAGTGAGGACAGTATGGGTAAGCCTTTTGTGGGACGTTCGGGAGAACTGCTAACAAAGATGATAGAGAATGTACTGCATCTAAAAAGAGAGGATGTCTATATCTCAAATATAGTCAAATGCCGTCCACCCAACAACCGTACCCCTACTCCGACAGAAGCACATACCTGTCAGCCCTATCTGCTGAAACAGATAGAACTTGTCAAACCCGAACTTATTGTCGCCTTGGGTGCTACAGCCTATCATTACCTTACCGGAGACGAAAGCCCTATTTCCAAAGCAAGAGGTATCATACAGCAACAAAAAAACTATGCGATCATACCGACGTATCATCCAAGTTATCTGTTAAGGAACCCCTCTGCGAAAAAAGAGGTTTTTGAAGATTTGCTCAAAGTAGAAAAGTTATTGAAAAACAATATGTTATAATTTATTTATAACTCTATATTATTATCTATCAGCTCAACAAAGTGAAGGGAGGCTATGAATGTATCATCGTTTATATATAGTTATCATTCTAATACTCTTTGCCCCTCTCACACTGTTTGCAATCCCTGAAATTACTTTAGAGGACAATCATTCTTCTTATACGGATTTCAATATAGAATATTTAAAAGAAGCTCCGGGTCACACAGCGGGAATAGAACAGATATCAAAAATGGAGTTTAGCAAAACGATCCCCAACAAGTTTGCTTTTGGATATAAAAATGATCACTTTTGGTTCCGTTTTTCTGCTTATAACAATTCTGCAGAACCCAAAGATATGATCTTGGAAGTGACGGAGCAGTTTCATAGAATAACAGACCTGTATGTACTCTCTGATCCGATCATTCACAAAAGAAACGGATTGACCGTTCCGCTGAATGAACGTGAGATCAAAACATCAAACCCGGCTTTTTCATTGCATTTCTCACCTTATGAACATAAAGAGATATATATACATGTACAGTCTATCTA
The DNA here is from genome assembly GCA_024762315.1 of Sulfurovum sp. Taxonomy (GTDB): domain Bacteria; phylum Campylobacterota; class Campylobacteria; order Campylobacterales; family Sulfurovaceae; genus Sulfurovum. The sequence continues at coordinate 12,646 of JANTHR010000012.1, read as the reverse complement.
CAGTGACTTTGGGGCGATACAGTTAAAAACACCTGAACAGTTTTTTACAGATACCCAATTAAGAAACAATATTTATATTTTTTATTTCGGTGCGATGCTGGGAATTGCACTTTATAATCTTTTCATCTTCTTTTATTTACGTGCAACAATATATCTTTATTATGTCGGATATGTTTTTATATTCATAGTATGGGCTGCTCTATACAAAGGCTTCTTGCTTCCGTATATCACTATTGATCTCTATAATGTATTGCAGGTCACCATTCCGATATTTTTCATCTTTCTTATACTCTTTACACAAAGTATCCTCAAAACAAGAAAAAAATTCCCACGGTTCCATAAAATACTTTATAGTTTTATTGCCGTATCATTCATCAGTTTGATATGGATGCTGATAAATATGCCTACGGGCTTTTATTTTATGAATCTCTCTTCAACAGTGATCATTCCTCTTTTATTTATCCTGAGTTTTTGGGCTGCATATAACGATAAGACAATCGCAAAAATATACCTTATTGCATTATCCATATTTATTTTGGGAATGAGTCTGATCAGTTTACTGGCACTTGGTCTATTGCCCTACAGTATACTTCTTAGCAATGCACCCATCATAGCCTCTTTCTTTGAGATCATACTTTTCTCATTTTTACTTGCATACCGTATCAATGCACTAAGCCAAAAATCGTTTGCTGCAAAAAAGGCACTTCTTCAACAGCAAAAAACAGAACGTATACGTTTGTTTCATGAGGTTGCAGAGAAGACCACTGCTTTAAACCGAGCCAACAGACAACTTCAGAAAGAACTTGAATCTAAAAAAATATTGGAAAAACAATTAAAACACCAGGCATCAACTGACGTACTGACGAATCTAATGAATAGAAGAGCTTTCATGAATGCATTTTCCAAAGAAATGGAACGTATCAAACGTAACCCGTCAGATCTCGCTTGTCTTATCCTTGATATAGATCATTTCAAAAAGGTAAATGATACCTATGGACATCATATTGGAGATGAAGTGATACGTACGATCACTGAACATATGGTCAACTATACCCGATCTGTAGATATTATTGGTAGGATCGGTGGGGAAGAGTTTGCCATCCTTATGCCAAATACAGACTTAGACTCTGCATATCTCATTGCAGACAGACTTCGGGAGAATATTGCCAAAGATGAGATGACATTTGAGCACAAGACCATACAGGTCACTGTCAGTATAGGATTGACACAGATGAAAGAGGAAGAGGAAGACATGCAGACCATTTTGCAACGGTCCGATGCGGCTCTCTATGAGGCAAAGGAAACCGGTCGTAACAGAGTTCGTTATCTGTAATGATATCAATCCTCTATATTTATCAGCAAAAATATTACTTGAACATATGATATAAATGCTATAATTTAACATTAAAGGGTAACTCTAATAAATCTTAGATAACATCGAAAGAAGAACCATGTATCTTGAAAGTATCTATATAGCGCCTCTTCAACCCCGCGCGGGCAGTCTCATTGTTGCTATGGGATTGATGGAAATGCTAAAGGCACGCTATGAACGTGTCGCTTTTTTTTGCCCTATCCTCCCCGACGAGGGAGAACAAAATGACATTCACCTTATCCTTCAGCACTTTGAAATGAATATGACATATGAACAGTGTAGCGGATTTACTGCAAGTACCTATGTTCAGGCTCATGCCAACGGTACAAGCGATATGCTGTATGAGACACTGATAGACAAGGTGAGTCAACTGAAAAAATCCTATGATTTTGTTTTAATAGAGGGCTACCCGCGTAGCCATTTTGCTTCAACGTTAGAGTTCGACCTTAATCTTGAGATCGCCAAAAATCTAAAAAGCGCTTTCACGCCCGTTATTAATGCCAAGCATAAGTCACTTGATGAAATCATTAGTGAGATCCATCTCATCACAGAAGCGGTTCATTCAGAGGGCTGTACGCATTTGGCTACCTTTGTCAATCGCTGTAACGAACCAATACTCAATGATCTGAAAAAACGTTTTAAGAATGAAGAAAATGAATTGGTTTATCTACTGCCTGAAAATACAGAACTTAATACTCCTACACTGCAGCTTGTCAGGGATCATCTCAAAGCAAAAATGATATTGGGCAACCCCGAGCAACTCCAGCACCTGGTCAAAGGAAAGAAGATCGCTGCAATGGGTGCCGAGAATTACCTTACCCATATTGATAATGGAGACATAGTTATTGTCCCTGGCGACCGTATCGATATTATTACTGCATCACTCATCTCATTTTATGCCAAAACGCATCCGAATATAGCAGGAATGATCCTGAGTGGCGGTATTGTTCCGGGCAAACCCGTGTTAGATCTACTAAGAGATTTTTCTGAGATTGTTGTACCTATCTTCAGTGTCGGTCTTGACAGCTACCAGACTGCCATCGCACTTGAAAAAGTTCCTGTGAAGATCACCCTGGAAAGTACACGCAAGATCACACTTGCCAAAGGGATCTTTGATGCGGCCGTGGACAAAGAGAGGATCAATAAGCGTTTACACAGTAGCACCAGTGACATTATGACACCAATGATGTTTGAGTATCGACTCTTTGAACAGGCAAGAGAGAAACGCAAAAAGATCATTTTACCCGAAAGTACCGACGAACGCATCCTTAGGGCTACAGAAATATTACTTAACAGGAATATTGTCGACATTATTCTGTTGGGTGATAAGAGTATTATTGAATACAAAGCCCGACAGTTGGACATAAATATAACAAAAGCTTCGATCGTTGATCCGAAAGACCCGGTACTTTTGGAGTCTTTTTCTAAAGCATTTTATGAGATTCGCCGCAGCAAAGGTCTGACATTGCAGACAGCCAAAGATGCAATGGATGACATTAACTATTTTGCAACTATGATGGTATATTTCGGCATGGCAGACGGGATGGTCTCCGGTGCGACTCACACCACGGCGGAAACCATACGTCCGGCCCTTCAGATCATCAAAACAAAACCGGGGATTTCTGTCGTCTCCAGTGTGTTTTTCATGTGCCTCGATACCAAAGTGCTTGTCTACGGTGATTGTGCACTCAACCTTGATCCTGATGCTGAGGCACTGGCCCAAATAGCCATCTCGTCTGCAGAAACCGCAATGCATTTTGGGATCGAACCGCGTGTAGCAATGCTTTCCTACTCTACCGGAAGCTCGGGGTCTGGACCCGAGGTTGAAAAGGTACGAAAAGCAACACATATCGTCCAAACTCTCCGGCCAGACATTCTTGTGGAAGGGCCTATCCAGTATGATGCAGCCATCGATATACATGTTGCAGATAAAAAGATCCCCAAAAGCAAGGTTGCCGGCAGAGCAACTGTTTTTATCTTCCCTGACCTCAATACGGGAAACAACACGTACAAAGCTGTCCAACGCTCAACAGGAGCTTTGGCCATTGGTCCCATATTTCAGGGCTTACGTATGCCTATCAATGATCTTAGTCGAGGATGTCTCGTGAATGATATAGTCAACACTATTGCTGTTACGGCCATCCAAGCTCAAGAAGAAAATGAATGAAAATCCTGGTCCTTAATGCGGGAAGTTCTTCTCTGAAATGCCAATATTTTGTAGATCGCATCAGTATCGCTACGCTGCTGATAGAATGCATCGGAGAGAAGCACGGACATAGCAAATTACTATATCAGGGAGAGACGATCAGTAAAGATCATCATATTCCTGACCATGAAGATGCCCTAAAAGAGGCCTTTACCTTATTGGATCAATATCACATACTTCCTTCTGTCAATACACTTGATGCTATCGGACACCGTGTCGTCCATGGCGGCAATCTCTTTCATCAGCCTATACATATCACTCCGAAAATCATAGAAGATATTCGCAGCCTGATACCTCTTGCCCCCTTGCACAACCCGGCGAACCTTAAAGGCATAGAGATCTTGTATGCACACTATCCGTACATTCCACAGGTGGCTGTCTTTGATACGGCATTTCATCAGTCCATGCCTGCCCATGCCTACCTCTATCCGCTCCCCTACAGCTGGTATGAAAAGTTTGATATCCGTCGTTATGGTTTTCATGGGATCTCTCACAGTTTCATCACAAGAGAGGCAGCCAGGGTCATGGGAAGAGAATCAGCATCACTCAACCTTATTACGCTTCATCTTGGAAACGGTGCAAGTGCTACAGCTATCCGGTCAGGAAGGAGTATCGATACTTCTATGGGCATGACACCGCTTGAGGGTCTGATGATGGGAACACGTTGTGGAGATATTGATCCTGCTATCATCCCCTATCTCTCGGAGCATTGTGGTATGGATATCTCCACTATTGAAACCCTTCTCAACAAAAAAAGTGGCCTCAAAGGTATCTGTGGCCACAATGATATGCGTGAAGTTATTAAAAAAGCAGACGACGGCGATGCACTAAGCCTTCTTGCACTCCAAATGTACATTTACCGTATTAGGAAATATATCGGAGCCTATGCTGTTGTACTCGGACAGGTAGATGCTTTAGTCTTTACAGGGGGGATAGGAGAGAATGCTGCACGTGTACGGGAGATGGTCTGTGAAGGATTGGAACAGTCCATTAGACTCAAAATAGACAGGAGCAAAAACGAAAAACCATCTACTGTTGCACGATCCATCGGACACAGCAAAAGCCATATTCAAATATGGGTTATTCCCACTAACGAAGAGTTGGAAATCGTAATGCAGCTAGAAAATATTGTTTAACAGACCTTAGCTGCAAAATTCCATGATAAACAGGAGCATCTCCTGTCTATCCGGATTAGAGACCAAGAACAGATTCTATGGTGGCTACGATACTGGGATCTTCAAGTGTAGAAGTGTCCTGAGTGATCTTTTCGCCTTTGACAAGGCTTCTTAAAATTCTTCTCATGATCTTTCCTGATCTTGTTTTTGGAAGATCAGGTACGAATGCCATGTCATCACACAGTGCGATCGCACCTATCTCGGACTTGATGATACTGTTGATCTCTTTCACGGTCTCGAGCTCATCGGCTATACCTTCATCATCTTTGAGAACGATATAGGCAAAGATACCCTCACCTTTGATCTCGTGCGGCTTACCGACAACGGCAACGGCTGCAACATTTGCATGTTTCTTGATGGCCGCTTCTACTTCTGCCGTACCCATTCTGTGACCGGAAACGTTGATGACATCATCAGTTCTACCTGTAATAGTAATATAGCCGTCTTCATCCATCATCGCGCCGTCACCGGTGAAGTAGACTGCTTTACCGTCTTTCTTACAGTCACCGAAGTAAGACTTGACAAATCTCTCCGGGTCATTCCAGATCGTTCTGATCATACTTGGCCACGGCTTGGTGATACACATGAATCCTTTTTCACCTACCGGTGTTGGTGTGCCGTCCTCTTCCATGATCTCCGCAATGATACCCGGAAGCGGGAATGTCGCACAACCAGGTTTGATAGGCGTTGCCGCAGGCAGTGGCGAGATCATATGTCCACCTGTCTCTGTCTGCCAGTAGGTATCAACGATGGAACAGTTGGAGTTGCCTACTGCTTCGTAGTACCATTTCCATGCCGCCGGGTCGATAGGCTCGCCTACAGTTCCAAGGATACGAAGAGAAGAGAGATCGTATTTCGCAGGCTCATCCGCACCCATTTTATGAAGCAGTCTGATGGCCGTAGGCGCTGTATAGAACTGGTTGATCTGATACTCTTCCACCATTTTCCAGCATCTTCCCGCATCAGGGAAAGTCGGTACACCCTCGAACATGACTGTTGTGGCACCTGCAGCAAGCGGTCCGTAAACAATGTAGGTATGCCCCGTGATCCAACCCACATCGGCCGTACACCAGTACGTGTCATTCTCTTTGATGTCAAAGACCCACTCCATGGTCATCTGCGCCCACAGGATATACCCGGCACTTGAGTGCTGAACCCCTTTTGGCTTACCGGTACTTCCGGAAGTGTAAAGCAGGAAAAGCGGATGCTCAGAATCGACCATTTCAGGCTCACACTGGACAGATTCGTTCTTGACCAGCTCATTATAGGCGTAATCGCGTCCCTCTTCCCAGTGGATATCCTCACCGTTACGCTCAACGATACAGACCGCTTCCACACACTCACAGCCCTCTTTGAGTGCTTCATCCACCACAGGTTTGAGCATATACGGCTTGCCTTTTCTGTAAGCACCGTCCGCTGTTACAACCAGCTTCGCTTCCGCATCGATGATCCTGTCTCTGAGTGCTTCAGCAGAGAAGCCGCCAAATACCACTGAATGGATCGCACCGAGCTTGGCACAGGCCAGCATGGAGATGGCCGCTTCAGGGATCATCGGCATATAAAGTACTACCCTGTCACCTTTTTTGATGTTAAACCGGTTTTTGAACATATTCGCTGTTCTGTTGACTTCATAGTAAAGTTCACGGTACGTTAACGTTCTCTGGTCACCGTTGTCACCTTCAAAGATGATCGCCGCCTTATTCTTTCTGCTCTTGAGGTGTCGGTCAACACACTGGTAAGCAACATTGAGTTCACCGCCTTCAAACCATTTATAGAAAGGGGTATCACTCTCATTTAAAACAGTATCAAAAGGCTTGTTCCAGTCAATCTTTTCTTTCGCAAAATTGCCCCAGGTTCCTTCATAGTCTTTTCCAAACTCTGCTACAAGATCATTGTACTCTGACATATTTTTGATCAATGGATCATTGAACATTTCTTCTTTCGGGTAGTATATTTCGCTCATATATTTTCCTTTATATTTTTGTTTTAGTTTAACATAAATAGTCATATTTTTAAAACTTCTCACAGCAAATATTCTAATTAAGAGTAAAATACTCCTAATTGTTACATTTTTAGAATATTTAGTACATTAAGACTATATCATGTACGCCTCAGACTTTTCGTATTTTTCAATTTCAGGTAGATCATCGCTGTCATTACCGCATCGTTCAATGCATCATGCGCTTGAAGTTTCGGCAGTGCCAGATCCTCGATGATTGTCTCGAACCTCAGATCAATATTTCCCTGGGGTATCGTTGGTATTTTTTTGTCATAATAGATCGCTGAAACCTCCTCTTGTTTATTGGGTAATGTAATACCGTACATCCGCTTGGTATATTTGTTGATCATTGCAACATCAAACTCAAGATAGTACCCGGCAAGCGTTCTGCCTTCTATGAAATGAAGGAACTTCTCTATTGCCTTCTCAATGGTGACAGCATGTTCAAGGTCACAATGGCGTATCTTGTGAATCGTGATACTTTCATGAGATATCTGCTTCTCCTGTTTTATGTATATATGTATTGACTCATTCGTCAGGATCCTATTGTCCTTTATCTTGACCGCACCTATGGAGATGATCTCATCTTTTTTGGGATTCAGTCCGGTCGTTTCACAGTCAAAGACCACAACTTCACCGCTGTTGTCGTCCATAAACAAAAAATCAAAGCGTTCATCCTTCAGGCCTTTACGATTCCATTTGTTTCTCAAAGCACCGAACATCGTCTTCCTTTCAACTCACATTGGAGAGGTGAAAGTGGTATGCCACCCTCTTCTTAAATGTCTCAACGATCTTGAGTGCCTCTTTGAGTGTGTCCCTCTCCAGTTTGTTCAATGCCCTCCAGTCAACGAAATTATTTGGTTTTTTTCCATGCTCCAACTTTTCGAGTCTAGTATGAAGACGCAGTGTATTGAGCACTTCGAATGTCTCTATGAGATTCGATGCTTCTTCTTTTCCCATATAACCCGTGTTGCTGAGTGCCTTGATACGTTCGGTCGTGTTGGTCTTGGTTATACCGTGTTCGAGCGCCAAAGCCCTGACACCATGGACCAGGGCAAAAAGTGCACCTTTTTTAATGTCTATCTCATTTTTGTGTGCTTTGTCCATGGAAACAAAACGGGAAAAAAGACCAATAGGCGACTCAAAACTCTCAACTGCTTTTGCAAAATGCGGCAAAAACGTCGTATACTCTCCAGCTTCTTTGATAAGCGTGTCCCTGAGGGACTTGAAAATATCAACATTGCCCGCAACGGCAAAAGCATCGTAAAAGATGGCAAGATCCATCAACCCTTCTGCATCAGGAGACTCTATCCATCTTTTAATATCTTTTCTGTAGGCCTCTGCCCCTTTTGCCCATTTGGGGTTAATGACCATCACATTACCCTCACAGCGAGGAAAGCCGATAGCATCCAGCGTTTCGGTAAATTTCAGCAGAAACCGCTTTTTGTCTTTCGGGACGAACTCCTCTTCGAAAATCATGGCATTGTCCTGGTCGGTTTTCAATATCTGCTCTCCCCTTCCCTCGCTTCCGAGCAGAAGAAGCGTACATTTATCGTGCCACGCTTTTGGAAAGATCAGCTCAAAGATGCGCGCATACATTTTTTTGTGTATCTCGGAAACCAGTCTGGCAATATAGCGAGATTTCACGCCTTTATAGTGCAGCGTTTTGATCATGACATCGATACGTTTGGCAGCACTGATGACACTTTCAAGGTCAGTCGCTTTTTCTATCTGATTTCCTATCAGGTGGGACTGGTTGGCAAAATAGCTCAAAAGGTCTATCATTACCAGTACACCCACAGGTTCACCATTCTCATTCATCACAGGAAGATGTTTGATGGAATTACCCGTCATCAGAAGCAGAACATTGAAAAACAGCTCTCCCTCCGGTATAGATATCACCGGGTAGCTTTGTATCTGCGAAATCCACTTTAGATTCTCTGTTTCTGTGTGAAGGATGTATTTTCGAAGGTCCGCATCGGTCACAATGCCGTATCCTTCCGGGTTCTTCACCAGCAGTGCCGCAGCCTTTTCACTTTCAAGTTTCGCAAGGGCTTTGATGACAGGCATATCTGCATCCACCACACAGGCATCGTGCCAGATACTATCATCGATACGTGCCACCATGATATCGGCCATCTTGGCACTCTCGTTATACGCTTTGATCATCTCTATACGTTCCACAATGGAAGAGAAAAAGTAGTGCTTGAAGGCATCATTTTTTTCACAAAGTTGTAAAAGTATCTCTTTGGGTATCTCGTAGCAGATCAGTTCTTCTGTAACGATATAATCGTAATTTGACTCCTGCTCTTCTATGATCTCAATACCTCCAAAACTGTCATCATCATGGTAAAGATCGATCAGTTCATCACCCTTTTTAACTTCCACGACACCTTTGATGATGTAGTAGAATGTTTCAGGTTTGCTTTGGGCAGAGATGCATTTTTCCCCGTTGGGATAATAGGCGATCTTCGCGCTTGACTCTATGGTATGCAGTTCCTGCCTCTGCAAAAGTGAGAACGGCAGGTGTGCTTGAAGTCTTTCCAGTAAGGCTATCATCTTCTATACTCTCTCCCAAGTGTGAATTCTCTTTACAACATCATACTGTACTGTAATGATGTTGTAAAGAAAGTTCCGCACAAAGCCGAAAAAGGCTTTGTGTCATAAACACTGTTTAGTGTGCAGAGGCACCTTCCGCACCGATACCTGTCTGAGAACGGATATCCTGTGCTTCGAAGGCTTCTCTTTCATTCTTCGCATTTTCACTGTTGTCAGTGATGGAGAAGAACCAGATACCAAGGAACGCTACCGTTACAGAAAAGAGTGCCGGATACTTATATGGGAAGACCGCTGTTTCATACCCGAATATCTGTACCCATACGATCGGTCCGAGGATCACAAGCATGACTGCTGCCGCAAGTCCGAGACTTCCGCCGAGAACCGCACCTCTTGTGGTCAGTTTGCTCCAAAACATGGAGAGAAAGAGTACCGGGAAGTTCGCTGAAGCGGCGATTGCAAAGGCAAGACCGACCACGAATGCGATATTCTGCTTCTCAAATGCAATACCAAGGATGATTGTGACAATACCGAGGATCACCGTTGCGATCTTCGAGACTTTCATCTCCTTCATCTCATCGACACTCCCTCTCCTGAATACGTTGGCATAAAGGTCATGCGAGATCGCCGATGCACCCGCAAGTGTCAGACCGGAGACAACCGCAAGGATCGTCGCAAACGCCACCGCGGAGATGAAACCCAGGAAGAAGTTCCCACCCACTGCATGGGAGAGGTGGATCGCAGCCATGTTGTTACCGCCGAGTATAGGAGATCCTCCGCTGACAGCCTGCTTTGCAACATCGAGATACTGGGGATTGTTCAAGACCATGATGATCGCACCAAAACCGATGATGAAGGTCAGGATATAGAAATATCCGATAAAACCTGTAGCAAAGAAAACCGACTTTCTTGCTTCCTTTGCATCAGCGACGGTAAAGAATCTCATCAGAATATGTGGAAGACCCGCTGTACCGAACATGAGGGCGATACCAAGAGAGATTGCAGAGACAGGGTCGGAAACAAGCCCTCCCGGTGCCATGATAGCCTGATGGTTAGGATGCACTTCTACCGCTTTAGCGAACATTGTTTCAAGCGAAAAGCCAAAATGCGCCATCACTGCAATTGCCATAAAGGTTGCACCTGAAAGCAGCAGTATCGCCTTGATGATCTGCACCCATGTCGTTGCCAGCATACCGCCAAATGTTACATACAGGATCATCAGCGCACCGACAAGCACAACGGCCAGTTCATACGGGAGTCCGAAAAGAAGCTGGATCAGCTTGCCCGCACCCACCATCTGCGCGATCAGGTAAAGAATCACCGTCGCAATGGAACCAAATGCTGCCAGTGTCCTGATAGGCGTCTGCTTAAGCCTGTAAGCCGCTACATCGGCGAAGGTGTATTTTCCGAGGTTTCTCAGTCTTTCCGAGACAAGAAAGAGAATGACAGGCCAGCCTACAAGAAATCCGATGGAGTAGATAAGTCCGTCATACCCTTTAAGATAGACCAATCCGGAAATACCCAGAAACGAAGCCGCTGACATATAGTCACCCGCGATCGCCATACCGTTCTGAAAACCGGTGATCCCACCGCCGGCAGTATAGAAATCTTTCGCCGTCTTTGTCCTTTTTGCCGCCCAGTAGGTAATACCGAGTGTACCGCTCACAAAGAGCAGGAACATGATGATGGCCGAGACGTTCAGCGGCTGTTTCTGCACTTCACCTTCGATCGTACCCGATGCGACTGCCGCTGCACCCAACAGGAGTGTCAGGGAAATAAATAATAGCTTTTTCATTATGCAATATCCTTTAATTCTTCTTTAACCTGATGGCTGAGCGCATCAAACTCACTGTTGGCCCTTCTCACATAAATTCCTGTCAGAAGGAACGCAATAATGATAATAGCGATACCGATAGGGATACCGATGGTCATCACTCCGTCACCCATTCTTGTTCCCAGTGCCGAAGGATCAAATGCGATCGTCAAAATAAATGCATAATAGACCACCAGCATAATAATGGAGAGGGTCCAGGCAAATCTGCTTCTGCCTTTTACGAGTTTCTGATACTTCGGATTGTTCCGAACGTGTTCAATCTGTTCTTTTGTCATATCTTTTCCTTTTAGAAGTTGTAGTTTACGATAAGTCTGTACTCATCCCAGTCGGACTCCCATGCCGCTCATGCATTGGTCGTTTCAAACCTATTTCTATTTTTTAAGTAGTGTATCATAAACTTTTAGTAAAGTTTAACTTTGCAGTTGGCCATTTGGAGATTTGATTTTTTTCCTTTCTTTTTATCTCTTTTTGTGTATGATTTTGAATATTTTTCAGAAGGGCTTCCATGTTTAAAAAAATCCTGCTTACTACTCTGTGTGTTACTTCATCTACCCACGCTTTTGTATCGGTAGAACCACCGGTCATTGGAGACAAGGAAGGATGGGACGGAGAGATCAGTCTCGGCGGTGCCTACAACTCCGGCAATACCGACTCTTCCGCAGTGAACTTCGGTCTTAAAGCAGAATATCATGAAACGGACTGGATGCTCTATTCCCTCTCCTCCTATACCTACGGTGAGGCCAACGGAGAAAAGAACAAAAACCAGGGAATCTTCCACCTGCGCTATATACACCATATCAAAAATACTTCATATGACTACGAGATCTTCGGACAGAGCGAATTCAATGAGTTTCAGGATATCGAGGTACGAAACCTTGCCGGAGCCAATATCAGACGGAACATTACAGATTTCTTTGACCGCTGCTATGTAGGCCTGGGACTCTTCTACTCCCATATGGAGCCCGATGTCGTATCTGACCTGAACCCTGTTTATGATCGTGTCAAGCTCAATACCTATCTCTCCTTTACCAAAAAAGTCAATGAACATTTCTCCGTTACCTATCTTGGCTTCTATCAGCCCAATGTCGAGGACTTTTCCGACTATCGTATCGATCAGATACTCCAGCTTGACACGCTGCTTGGCAAAAATCTCTCCCTGGGTCTGGACTTTAGCCACAAATACAACGCCACGCCCTATCATCAGGTAGAGAAGACCGATATCAGCTCGATGATCTCACTCAAATACAAGCTTAAGTAAGTGCTATGCATATCAAACCCGACTGTATCACCTGTATTATGAACCAGACACTCAAAGTGTGCAGACTACTCGAAGTGGACGATCCTACTGCCAAAAAACTTTTGGACAGTACCGCAGAGATCCTTGCTCGTCACGACCTCACATACACCCCGCCCCAGATCGCCAAAGAGACTTACGCAAAAATAGCCGAGCTGACCGGCGTGGATGACCCTGTAGCCAAAGCAAAAGTGCATGCCACCCAAATGG